>NZ_JAQHXS010000010.1:0-54188 GCF_027859275.1 Helicobacter sp. WB40
TTAGAGCATTTTGAGTTCTTTGTATATTATCATTTATGGCTTTAGCCATAGAACCAAATTCATCATTAGATGTTATATCTTTACTTAATGAAACATTTTTAGTTTCATGATTAACATACTTAAAAAAATCAAATAATGTATTTTGCAATCTAAATAATCTATCACTTATTCCATATTTAACATAAAAATAAATTATGATTATAACCGCTAATAATATGGCAACAGATACAATTAATATAGTGTATACTAGATCATACAAAGGTTTGGAAACAGAAGTTTCTGGTGCTATTATAACCATGCTCCAATGTTGAGAAGAATTCTCCCATAGATCAAAATTAAAAAGTTGTGCTATGTTCTTTTCTCCAGTACTAGCTGGAACGAATGTAAATATTCCATTTTCTTTATTTTTTTGCATCTCTACTATTTTGCTAGAACTAGGATGAGGATTTACTTCTGATATTATTTTTCCAATAAATTCTGACTTTGGACTTGAGGCAATTAAACCATTGTCTGCTATCAATAATCTTTGGTCATTTTTATACAAAGATTTTGAAGGGTGATTTAACTCATCTCTTAGTAAATCTATTCTAACAACAACACCTACAAATCCTATTACTTTGTCTTTGTTATCAAAAAGTGGTACTGTTACTGTATAACCAACTACTGTATCGCCAGAAATGCGTATATCTCTTGGGGTTCCAGCACTTTCTTGCTTATCTTGTAAAGCTCTCTTGGCAGAATTCCAATTCAATATAGCAGGTTCTGCATTTACAGCTTTCACTCCACCTTTAGAAGTAGGGTTAGCATCTGAAAGAACCATAATAAAATCACCATTTTTTGTATAATAAAGTGGATTGCCATCAGAGTATTTATTTCTATCAACCATATGTATGTAACCATAAGAAGTCCAAGAGTTAGTATCTAACACATTTTCTAAGAACATTCTTAAATCTTCAATATCGACTTTACCGTGGAGTTGATACATTCCTTTTACATTGCCTTGTAATGAAATTAGACCAGAATAAACATTTTGCGAAATAGCTTGTATTCCATTTGCATACCTATTGCTAGCCGAATTTAGCAATTTTTCAGCTTCTAATTCTAATGTATTCGAAGTTCTAAAGATAACAAATCCAACTAATATGGAAATACCAAAAATTATAGATAAGCTAACTATGGCTATAATTTTTGTGCCCAAACTAAAATTCCTAAACATTAGTAATCCTTTCTAAAAAAAAATAAAAAATTTACTAAAAAACTTTAACTATTGTGTATCTTGAATATTATGATTTACATCAATAACACAATGAATTGTAAAGGAAAATATTTACAATAATAAAATATTTTTCGATAAACATTATACTATAAATAAAAACTATTTTTTATTTTTTAGGATAAAATTACACAGGTGTAGCGAGTGGTTGCTTTTTATAAAGAGGAAAGTCCGAGCTGCTTTGGGATAAGATTCCATTTAACAAATGGCTAGAGCAATCTAAGGGAAAGTGCAACAGAAATTAAACCGCTATTTAGCATATTTAGCAAGGGTGAAATGGTAAGGTAAGAGCTTACCGGAAGTGTAGTAATACATCTTTGTCAGTGCAAACCCAATCTGCAGCAAGAAGGATATGGTTAAAATCCCAAATTTTAGAATCCTTCGCTAGATTTTTATTGTGAGATAAAAACAAGACAAATAACCACAAAAACAGAACTCGGCTTATAGCTACACCTAATTTTATTTTATTAGGAATGTTATGAAAATGCAAAGTGTCCAATTATCTCATGGTAGTGGTGGAGTAGAGTCTCAAAAACTTATAAACGATATTTTCTATAAACATTTGCAAGACTTGGTTATATGTGGTGGAGAAGATGCTGGAGTGTTTGAAACTAATTCAAAACTTGCAGTTAGCACAGATGGATATACAATATCTCCTATATTTTTTGAAGGTGGCGATATAGGTAAATTATCTATTTATGGTAGCTGTAATGATGTATCAATGATGGGTGCAAAGCCACAATATATAACAGCTAGCTTTATGATTGAAGAAGGTTTCTTGTTTGAAGAGTTAGAGAAAATTGTAATATCTTTTTCTGCTGCAATTAAAGAATGCAATGTTAAATTAATTTCGGGCGATACAAAAGTGTTGCCAAAAGGCACAATAGATAAGATGTTTATAACTACTACTGCTATTGGTGAGATTGTATATCCAAATTTAAGTGCTTTCTCACTGCAGAGTGATTGCTCAATTATTGTAAGTGGAACAATAGGAGATCATGGAGCAGTTATATTCTCAAAAAGAGAAGAAATAGAAATAAATTCCAATTTACAAAGCGATTGTGCATTCTTATATCCAATGCTCGAATCTTTATTTACAGAAAATATAAACATTTATGCGCTAAGAGATTCCACTAGGGGTGGAATAGCTAGTGTACTAAATGAATGGGCAAACTCCTCAAATGTAGGTATAGAAATTAATGAGGAAAAATTACCTATAAAAAATGAAGTAAGAGGCATATGTGAAATGCTAGGTTTTGAAGCATACAATCTTGCTAATGAAGGTATGTGTGTGTTATGCGTAAGTAAAAAAGATGAATTAAAAACACTAGAGATTCTAAGAAATAGTAAGTTGGGACAAAATGCGCAAATCATAGGACAAACAACTAATGAAAACAAAAAACAAGTGATATTTAAAACTTCGTATGGTGCAAGAAGATATTTAGAATATCCAAGCGGAGAACTATTGCCTAGAATTTGCTAGGGTATAAACTGGTAAAAAATAAGGTTGCTAGAGCCCAAAAGCTTCTCCAAGCAAGATGATTGCTTGGAGAATTATAGACCCAAAAGTTCTGCTACCCTCTTGCCGTAATTTTCATCTGCTTTTTTAAAATGCTCTAGTTGGCGCTTTTGTATTTCTACTGGCACACCCTCCATTGCTTCTTTGATGTTTTGGCATAGTGCTTCTTTTTGCTCTGCGTTCATAAGGCGATATAAATCCCCTGCTTGCACATAATAATCATCTTCGTATTCTCTGTGATTATATTTCATCATCACATCACCCTCTTTTATGTGCAATGGTGGCTCAATAGCATTTAAATCTTCACTATAGTCATTATAGTAGCTTGGGTTATAGTTTCTCTCTCCACCAAATTTACCCATTTGCATATAACCATCTCTATGTGTCGTAGATACAGGAGCTATACTTGCATTTACTGGGAGCTGAGAGTGATTAATTCCAAGTCTATATCTTTGTGTATCACCATAACTAAATAATCTTCCTTGGAGCATTTTATCAGGGCTATATCCAACTCCCGGCACTATATTTGCAGGATTGAATGCTGATTGTTCTACCTCTGCAAAATAGTTTTCTGGATTTTTGTTAAGCTCTAAGATACCAACTTCAATTAATGGATAATCTTTATGGCTCCATACTTTTGTAAGATCAAATGGGTTAAATCTGTAAGTTTCTGCGTCTTTTTCAGGCATTATTTGCACACAGAATCTCCACTTTGGAAAATTACCTTTTTCTATGTTTTCAAAGAGATCTTTTTGATGAGATTCTCTATCTTGTGCTATTATTTCTTCTGCTTCTTTATTTGTTAGATTGTGGATTCCTTGCATACTCTTAAAGTGGAATTTAACCCAAAATCGCTCATTTTTAGCATTTAAAAAGCTATAAGTATGGCTCCCAAATCCGTGCATTTCTCTATAACTTCTTGGAATTCCTCTATCACTCATTAAAATTGTTACTTGATGCAAAGATTCTGGGTGCAAACTCCAAAAATCCCATGCAGCAGTAGCACTTCTTAGGTTTGTTTTTGGATCTCGTTTTTGTGTATGGATAAAATCAGGGAATTTAATAGCGTCTTTTATAAAGAATACCGGAGTATTATTTCCTACTATATCCCAATTTCCCTCTTCTGTATAGAGTTTAAGCGCAAATCCTCGCACATCTCTCTCCGCATCAGCTGCACCTCTCTCGCCTGCCACAGTTGAGAATCTTAAAAATGCTTTTGTCTTTTTTCCTACTGTTTCAAAAATCTTAGCTTTTGAATATTGCGTAATGTCATTTGTGATTGTTAGTTCCCCATAAGCTGCACTTCCTTTAGCATGAACCACACGCTCTGGAATTCTTTCTCTATCAAAATGTGCTAACTTTTCTAGTAGCCAAGTATCTTGAAGAAGTGTAGGACCTCTTTTTCCTGCTGTGATTGAATTTTGGTTGTCACCTATTGGCGTGCCTGTTGCGGTTGTAAGTTTTTTACTCATAGTATATCCTTAAATAATAAATTATTATTAAGCGATAATTATTACTATTTTTTACTTAAAGAAAAATTTTATTAATAACAAATCATTCAAAACTTATTTGCATAGTAATTTTAATCCCATTTTTTGCATAAAACTCATCTTCTTATTACTATGTTTTAGCAATAGAGTGGCTATTTCTTTTCTTCTAAAAATAATCGCACAATTAAGTGGAGTAAGCCCCATACCATTATCAGAACCTACATCAGCACCATATTCTATTAGTAGTTTCGCCATATCATAATAACCTTTAAAACAAACTCCAGCAAGAGGAGTTTGATTTTTATCATTTCTTTTATCAACCTCCGCTCCACACTCTAATAATAGCTTTGCACATTCAATGGAATTGTTGTAAGCTGCTAACATTAACAGCGTATTTCCTTTATGATTTGATAAATTTACATTTAATCCAGAATCTAAAAGTATTTTTAAAGATTCAATATCATTGTTTCTTGCAAAATCAAAGGAGCTTTGGAGTAGTTCTTCTAACTTTTTTTCTTCTTCTAGTGTCAATTTCATATTATTCCTTTAAAATCAAGCATTATTTAGAGTTGATTATACAAAAATGCTATTAATAAATTTGGATTTTAATATTTTTTTTATTATCTGTATAATTTTTTTTGTAAAATATCCGATATGAAAGCTATACAGCTTATATAGACAATAAGGAGATTGCTATGGAAGTAAAACAGACAAATGTTCAAAGTGGAATAAATATTGCTAGTGCTTCAAATAACTATGATAATACTAGTAGTGCTAAAACTTCGAATCTTAAAGCTCAACAAACGGAGTTGGAAGAGCTAAAAGAAAAGCAAGATATTGAAGAGCAAAAGAAAAAATTAAATGAATTAGCTCAACAGCTAAATAAAGAGCTAAATCCTTTAAACACTAATGTTACATTTAGCTTTAATGAAGATATAGAAGGCTTGTATGTAACAGTTAGTGAGAGAGATACAAATAGAGTAATAAGAAAAATACCAAGCGACGAAGCTATGGAACTAATGGCAAAAATGAAAGAAGTCGTTGGTATGATTTTTGACAAACAAGCTTAATACTAGGAGGACATTATGGCATTAGGTTCATTAGCTTCATTGGGTGTTGGTAGTGGTGTTTTAACTTGGGATACCATAAATCAAATGAAAGAATTAGATATAAAAAACCAACTAACACCGATTCAAACAAAGTTACAAAGCAATCTACAACAACAAACAGAGCTTACTTCTTTAATGTCACTTATGAGCTCTCTAAATTCAAACTTTAGGGCATTGTCTGATTACAGCACATTCCAAAAAAGACAAGCAAGTGTTGAAGGAAGTGGTGTTAAAGCTACTGCTGGAGAAGGATTAGCTGTCCAAGATATAAAGCTTAATGTATCGCAACTAGCACAAAATGATGTAAATCAAGTTGGCTTGAAATTCAAAGAAAGAGATAGTGTTTTTAGTAATGATAATACCACTATAAATTTCTATCACAATGGTACAGAATACAATATAGATGTAAAGGCGGGAGCTACTTTAAGCGATGTTGCACAAAGCATTACTGATGCAACTGGCGGAGAAGTTCTAGGTGTCATTATGAAAACTGGCGGAGATGAGCCATATCAACTAATGATACAATCAAAAAACACTGGTAAAGACAACAAGATATACTTTGGAACAACTCTAGAAGGCGCAGCAATGCCCGGAGGACATATCAAAAGCGGTAATTTAAAAATAGAAATTGGCGGACATACATTAGATATAGATATGTCTCAAATAAATAGTAAGCTAGGTAATACTTCTGAACAAAATGCAAGTGCGGTTATGGAAGCAATAAACAAAGAGCTTGAAAAGCCAGACAATTCTGAACTAAAGAAAAAGATAGACAGTGGCGAAATTACTATTGATTTAAATAAAGATGGCAAAGGACTCATGTTAAATGATGCTAAAGGCGGGCCTATTAAAATTACCACAGAAAATATCAAGGTGCAAAGTGCAGAAGGTGTTAGCGATACTGATACCGACCTTGGTTTCTCTAAAAAAGAAGCTGGAAGTAGAGATTTGGTTGTTGGTTCTCCTGTTAGCACAAACACTGGTTTAAGTGGTGTATTTACTCTAAATGGAGAAAAGTTTGATTTAGGTGAGATATTAAAAGATTCAAATGGAAAGGATAATGCACAAAAAATTGCAGATGCAATAAATGCAAAGACAGACAGCACAAAGATAAAAGCAGAAGTAAGAGATGGGAAGCTTGTGCTAAATTCCACAGATGGAAGCTCGATTCGTGTAGCTGCTGAAGGTGCTGATGATGATGCAAAGTCAAAAGTATTATCGTCAATTGGATTAAGCAGTGGTAACTATACTTCATCTCAAAGTTTTCTAGAAAAAATGGATATAACAAGTATCCAAAATGCACAAAATGCTATCTTTACATATAATGGTATAAAGGTAGAAAGAGATAAAAATGTGGTTGATGATGTAATATCTGGTCTTACACTTGAGCTTACAAATGTAACAAAAGAAGACGAAGAAGTAACAGTTAGAATCTCAAGAGATGATAAGGCAGTTTTAGATGAAGCAAAGGCATTTGTAGAGAATTACAATGCTTTAATACTAAAGATTCAAGAGCTAACTAAATATGATGAAGAGACAAAGGTAGCTGGAGTATTTAATGGTAATAGCGAAGTAAGAAGTATTACAAGGGAACTAAATTCTCTTATAAACTCTACTGATGCCGATAAAAATAGTCTTGTGAAATTTGGTATTACAATGAATGAAAATGGGACTTTATCTATAGATTCTAGCAAGTTTGAGACTGCTTTTAAAGAAGATCCCGATAAAGCAATAGAATTCTTTAGAGGTGGAACTGTTAAAGTAAATGGTGTAGACACAGAAAAAGAAGGTGTATTTACAAAGCTAAAAAGCACTATGGATTCGTTAATTAGTGGCAGTAATTCTACCTTAAAGATTTTAGAGCAAAACTTAATAAATGAGCAAAAATCATTACGAGAGGATCTAACTTCTACACAAGCATATATAGATAGTAGATATGAAATTATGGCTGCTAAGTGGTCTGTATATGATACGATGATAGCTAAGACAAATCAAGCAGGAAATGCAGTAGCAAATATGATAAATCAAATGAATAATAGTAACTAGGATAAAAAATGAATGGTGCAGCTTATAACTCATATCAACAAAATTCTGTTGCAGTTGAATCTCCAGCCAGATTGGTTGAAATGCTATATGAAGGGATTTTGAGATTCTCTTCAATGGCTAAGAGATGCATAGATTCTGGCGATATAGAGAAAAAAATCTATTATATAAATCGAACTACTGACATTTTTGTAGAATTACTAAATTCACTAGATTATGAAAAAGGTGGTCAGGTAGCACATTATTTAACTGGGCTATATACACATCAAATAAAGTTATTAACCCAAGCAAATATGGAAAACAATAAAGAGAAAATAGACATAGTAATTAAAGTTACCAAAGGGTTATTGGAAGCTTGGAAGGAAGTAAATCATGAATTGGCTCAATGAATTAAAAGTAGCATTTTTAAATAAAAATGACAATAAAATTAATGAATTGTTAGATAATTTGCCAACTCTTAAAACTAGAGATGAAATGTTTGAGGCGTTGGCTATATTTGAAGAAATAACCAGCTATGCAAAAGAAGAAAAAAATAAGCTAACTAATGAAATGAGAAAGCTTAAACAAACCAAACAATTCTTACCAAAACAAGAAACTTCTCATAGGCTTAATATCTCTTTTTGATAAGCTATAATAAAATATATCTTTTTTAAAAAGGTATATTATGCAATGGAAACCACTTGACATACAAGATAGAGACATTATAAATGAATTTATAAACACCAAAGAGATTTTGGTGTCTGATATTAACTTTACAAATTTTTATCTGTGGCATTATTCTAGGCATATAAGCTATTGTATATTAAATGATTGCTTGGTTATAAAGACGCAATATCCAAATCAAACTCCATTTATATTCTATCCTATACACAAAAAAAACAACAAAGAAAAAATCAAAAAAACAATCTTAGAATTAATAGAAATATGCCATGCAAAAGGTTTTGTGTTTTCCATACATTCTTTAAGCAATGTTGATAAAGAGGAGTTAGAATCTATTCTTCCAAATACTTTTTCATACACTTTTAGAGAGGATAGAAGCGATTATATTTACTCAATAGAGGAGCTAATAGAACTAAAAGGAAAGAAATTTCATAAGAAAAAAACTCATATAAATAGATTCAACGAAAGATACAACTTTACATACGAAGATATAAATTCAAGCAATAAAGATGAAGTAATTGAAGTGTATAAAAATTGGTTTGGCAAGATAAGCGATACAGCAAGCGATGGATTAAAGAATGAATACATAGGAATAATAGAATCTCTAAAAGAAATGGAAATTCTTAAATTTACAGGTGGAATCTTGCGTGTAGATGGAGAAATCATTGCTTTTAGTTTCGCTGAAGTATTAAATAAAGATACAATAGTAGTTCATATAGAAAAGGCAAATATAGACTATCAAGGTGCATATCAAGCAATAAACAGAGAGTTTTTAGCCAATAAATGGAGTAATTACAAATTCGTAAATAGAGAAGAAGATTTGGGGATTGAAGGCTTAAGAAAAGCCAAGCAATCATATAACCCTCTCTATTTGCAAGAAAAATTTGATGCTGTGCTAAAGGTATAATATGGGATATTTCATTGATTTTAAAGATAACTTCAAAGATACATTATTGTTTTGGATTGAAAAATACACATATAGCAAACTAAATAGTCTATCAAATCATCAAGTAAATAATAAAAATGAAATATCAAAAGTGATGAATATCTTTAGAAATGGTATAAAAGACATAGAAACTCTATCTTTAGCATGCAAGAAATGTCGCAATGTTGGCATAATTGGAATTAATACTTATATAAATCCCCTAATAAAGTTATATGATTATTTATTGGTCATAGAATTAGAAAGCATGAAAGATATAGATGAGGAATTACTAAAAGAATTTCTAACAATACATACAAGCTCACTATCTGATGCTTCTAAGAAAAATCACAGAATGGCACTTATAAATTTTTTTTCATTCATAGATAAACAAAATAGCGACGATAATGGCAATTCTCACACATTTAAAATCGAGCTTAAAAACTGGAATGGGCTAAGAGGAAAGAGCGGAAACAAACTACCTGCATACATGAATGAAAGTGAAATAAAAAGATTTATAGATAGCATTAATACTTTTAGTTTCAAGCATAAATATAGCAATAGCAGAAATAGACTTATTTTAAAAATCATAATATACACAGGGATTCGTGTCGGAGAAGCCTTGAATCTAAAACCAAAAGACATCATGCCAGAAAATGACAATATTCTTAAAATAATAGTAAGAGGCAAAGGAAACAAACAAAGAATGGTTCTAATAAAAAAAGAACATATATACAATGACTTAAAAGAGTGGTTAGAACTAAGAAATGATGAGAGTGAATTTCTATTTTGCAACAACAAAGGTCAAAAAATTACACAAGCATTTGTAAGTAGAATTGTAGAGACCATTTTAATGTCAAGCGGTATAAGAAAGGACAAAAATGGAGCACATATGCTAAGACATTCCTTTGCTACACTTCTGTATCAAAAAAGCCAAGATCTAATTTTAGTTCAAGAAGCACTAGGACATGCAAGTTTAGAAACTTCAAGAATCTACACTCACTTTGATGTAAATAAATTAAAAGCAACAACAGAAATAATCTAAAAATTATTTCTTAAGTCCTATTGCCTCTTGCATTAACTGATCTGCAGTTGAGATAGCTTTAGAGCTCATCTGATAACCTCTTTGATAAACTATTAGATCCGTTAATGCTGTCCCAGTATCTACATTACTTGTCTCTAGCATATGATCCATTACTTTTCCGTATTTTAAATTTGCGTAGCCATTTTCATTCCATGCCATAAGTGGTGGTCCGCTAACTACAATCGTCTGTCCATTTCTTATAGTTACATTCATCTCAAATAAATTACCACCAACCTTGCTTAATCCTTGATCATTTACAAAGGCGGCAAGTCCAAATCTACCTATAGGTTCATTTTTACCATTGGTAAAATTTACAATAATCACACCATCATCATTTATAATTATATCTTTCATAAGCCCAGCTTCAGTACCATCTTGCCACTCAGCTTTAATAGCTGAATCTGTATATGCGTGATTTGTTGTTGGTTTGCCATCTGCTTGTGTTAGATCCACATTTATAGTCCCTTCTAAAAATGGTATGTCAAAAGCAGGTGCAGTAGGTCTTCCTTCAGCATCAAAAGTGATTTCACTAGTATGAACTTCATCACTTATCATAACCTTGCCTTCCATATCATAAATAGCAGTCTTAACTTCCCATCTCTCTGGTATTGGAGGCACAGCTTCTTTATCTCCCTGCTCTACTAGCACAAATTCATTTTTTAAAATAAATTTCTCACCAGTATCGCTAAAAATCTCTGTATTTGATGTATATGAAGGCACATTTAGGCTTGTGCTACTAATAGAATTTCCATTTATAGCTCTCCAACCATTCTTATCCTCACTAGGATTCGTAGAACCAGCACCATTTATTTTTTTATATAGCACACCATTGTGTAAAACATAGCTATTTTCATCATAGCTCTTCCCCTCTTCATAAGCAGGAATTTCACCTCTTACACTCTCGCCTACTGCTTCCCAGCCTTGTGCATCTTCATTTGGTGGGAGAGGATTACCTTCTTCATCTACTCCTAATTCTGCTGCAGTTCTTTTATAGATTGTTCCATCTATTACTATTAAATCATTTTCTTTATATTCTTTGTCTTTATCATAATTAGGCACAGCACTTGAATCAACAAGACTCCACCCACCCTCATCTTCTAATGGATTACCAGTACTTACCCCATCTCCATTTTTTTGAAAAATCATTCCATTATATTTTACATATTCTCCATCTTTGTATTCTTTGCCTTCGCCAAAGCTTTCAATAGAATTTGCAAATGATGAGTTTAAGTCCTTATCTTTAGCGCTAATTCCAAGTTTGTCTGCCAACTTCCCACTAATGTCAATTTCCATATCTTGCATACTATTATTTGTAATATATAGCGAACAATCAACAGGATTTCCCTCATCGTTTAACTTTAGTCCAACATCAAGTCCGGTTTTTTCTTTTATTTTATCAATTAGCTCACCTACAGTCTTAAATCCATTCTCACCAGTATCGCCATAGATAAATTCATGTGTTGTTACCTTACCATCTTGCTCTATTGATATTTTTATATCTTTGAAGTTTTTAGCATCTATTGGCTTTCCGCTTCCATCCATAAAAATACCAAAATCAGAATCTCTAAACTTTTGCATATCAAAGTTTCCATCTTTATCTTTGAATGCTGAAGTAATAGGTTTTGGATTTTTTGTCCTATTTAAATTCACTGCCAAATCAACTTCAGTAGTAAGAGTTGGTCTATAATATAAGTCTTTTGGGATTCTTAGTGGTTCTAAGTTTGACCCAGCAAGTCCTGCATAATCTTGTGCTGGATTATTTGTGCCTGTTAATGCACCATCTTCACCTATTTTTCCTAAGTTTATACCATACATGTATAATCCACTAGAATTTACCAAATACCCTTCAGCATCAAGGCTAAAAGAACCATCTCTTGTAAAGTAATTTTGTTGGTTTTGATAGTTTGGATTCTTTACATCAAATGTACCATTTTTGTTTGTTCCAACTACAAACCAACCTTTTCCACTATATGCTACATTAAACTGACCGTCAGCACTAACATAAGAGCCATCATTTGAGTTAATTGGATTTGCACCAACTGTTGTTCCGTAGTTGTAATCATTTGATATTGGTGAATTTGCATTTATATAATCCAAGCTAGTAGCAAACAAACTCTTAAATTCTGGTGAATTTGCTCTAAAACCAGTCGTATTAACATTTGCAATATTGTTTGATGTTACATCAATACCAAATTGATGTGTTTTTATACCACTTATACCGCTATATAGTGATCCAATCATAGTGTCTCCTTATGTGCTAGACTATTCTTCTTTTTTTGTCAGTAGACGAATCTCCTCCACTTCCAGTTCCACCACCACTTTCATCTGGTTTTGGCAAGTCCGGCAAATCAACTCCTTCGCCTGTTTTTTTATAGTATGAAGTAACATATATAATAGGCACGGTTAGTTTATCTCCAAGCTTCACATAGGGTACCCCACCTTCAAATAAAATACTTTGCACCTCTCCTCTTCCAAGTTGGGTTTCTTTGTATTTATTTGTTTTATCATCTAGATTATATTCAGCCCTTACATTATAATCTCCATTACCTACATAAGCTCCACTACTATTTGTAGTATCCCATTTAAACTCCACATAGCCAGACTTACCTGCATATATATAATTTCCTTCTTCATCTTTTGCGGCAAGGTCAATTTCTTTTATAACATTATTGTCTTTATCTGTAATAGTTATTTTTGGAGAACCTTTAGTTGGATCTATTGGCTCATCAAAGTATAGTTCAAATTCAATTTCTTCATTTTTTTCAACCTTTAATGCTGTAAATGGAGTTTCTGCTATATTTCCTATCATACCAACTGTGTTATAGCCACCTATAATTGAGCTATCTTGGATACTTCCTGCTAAGATCCCCATTGTCTCTAGCATTTTTTGTTGAGTCTCTATCAGCTTGTTTTGAGCTTCGATGGTTTTTTCATTTGTCTCTTGCATAGATTTCATAGCTGAAGTCATCTCTTCCATGGCTTCTTTCATTTTTGTTTGAGATTCAACTTGCGTTAGCTGTGCTGTTTGAGTTAGGATATCTTGTGTCTCCATTGGTGCAGTTGGATCTTGGTTTTTTAGTTGCTCTAAAAATAGTCTCATAAAGGCTTCATTATCTAGCTCATTTTTGTTTCCACTAGTTGGCTTATCTGGAAATGGATCTACTATGCCACCGCTTCCAGTATTTCCTCCACTGCCTGTTCCACCACCAGAGCTTGTTCCACCACCGCTTCCAGTGCTTCCTCCAGATCCAGTATTTCCTCCACTGCCTGTTCCACCACCAGAGCTTGTTCCACCACCGCTTCCAGTGCTTCCTCCAGAGCTTGTTCCATTACCTGAACTTGTGCCACCACCACTAGATGAATCATCTCTAGTTATTTTATCGCTTAGAGGACTAGCCTGAAACGCATTTGTTGCATATGGGTTGTAACCATAAAGTGAATTATTAACACCAGAAATTGCCATGATAAATCCTTACGCATAATATGAAAAGCTTAAATCCATGCTAGAGACTTCTAAGCTAGATTCTTCTGCTTCTTTGTATGCTTGTAAGCCATTTTCGTTCCTCTTTTGCTCATCTTCCCTATTTTGTGGGTTTTGATGATGTTGGTGTGGATTTGAATCTCCAAATCCACCAAATAAAGAATTGCCTTCTATATCCTTAAAATCAAGCACAACATCATTGAATCCCAAATTACTAAGCTCTTTTTTGAACTCTTCTTTGTTTTGCATAAACATTTTTAGTGCTTGAGGATTCGAGCTTATTTGGACGCTTATATTATCTCCCCTTTTAGTAATTGTAAGCTCTACACTTCCAAGTCTCTCTGGGTTTAGCTCCAATGATATTTTTGTAATTGGTGGCTTGTATTGTTGCAATGCTTCTTTTAGTTTATCACCAAAATTTAAAAATGTATTTTTGATTGCAAAATTATCTTGCTTTTGAGATTGTATATTTCCTTGATAGCTTTCATTGCTTACTTTTTCTTTGTCTTTTGGTTTTTCTTTTTCTTTATTTTGGCTTACTACCTCTTCTTGTGGTTTTGCTTTAGATTCGGTTTTTAATAAATTATTTAAAAAATCATCAGCTTCTTTTGTATCCTTATTTACTTCTTTAAATGATGTAGGATTAATTATTTCTTCTTTTATTATATTTGTTAGGCGAATGTCTTGTTGGCTATTTGTGCTTACTTTGCCTTCATCTTTTCTTATGTCATTTTTTATCTTTTTACTAACCACATTATCACTCTTTATATCTGCTTTTACTTCACCTTTTATCTCTGTGCCAACTTGCTTTATATCTACTTTTTTATCTTTTATTTCTTTATTGTTTTGCATGTTTTGAAATTCTAAATTTACTTGTTTTTCTATCTTGTTATTTACCTCTTTTGTTTCTACTTTATTCTTTTCTGCTTCTTTTGTTTCTGTAATCTTTGCTTCTTTTGTATCCTTATTTTTTATTTCTTGTATTTCTGTATTTTTTGCTGTAACTTTTTCAGTTTTGATTTCTTCTTTTATTTCATTTGCTATATTTTTATTGGTTTTCTTAGAATCTGTTTCCTTGCTGATTTGTGGATTATTTGGCTTTACTTCTTTTTCATTTTTTATTTCTATGTTTTCTAGCTTAGTTTCTTTATTTTGTGGCTTTGTATTATCTTTGTTTTCTTTTATATCTTTAATATCAAGAATTTTAGGCTTTTCTTCTAGGATAATTTCTTGTTTGATTTCTTTTTTTGTTTCGGGTTTTTTGGAATCTTTATTGTTAGATTTTGTTATTAGCTCTTTGTCATTAAGTATGCTATTTAGTATATTTGTTTCTTTTTTGGATTCTTGTGTGATTTTAGAATCTTTAATTATTGCTATGCTACTTTGTTTTAGAGTTATGTTTTTTTCTACTGATTCTTGTAATAAATCATGCTTGATCTCTCTTTTTGCGCCTTTGCTTTCTGTGGATATTTTTATATCAGCCTTTTTTACATTTAGCTTCAATTTATTTGCTTCATCTACTACATCTTTGATTGTGCGTTTAGATTCGAGGCTAGTTTGCTTTGTGAATTCTAAAAGCTCCTTTTCGTTTTTTGGCAGTATTATTTCTTTATCTTTATGTTGTATTTTAGGTACTTCTTTTGTATTTGTTATATTTTTAATTTTTGATTCAAGCTCATTTTGAATGTTGGAATCTTTTTTGTTCTTTGTTTTATCTAATATTGTTTTATCTAGTTTTATTTCTATTTCATTGTCTTTAATTTCTTTATCATCATTTTTTGACTTTTTGTCTTTGCTTAGATCTTTTTTGTCTGATACATCTTCTTTTATGGTTGTTTTTTTATCTTTTTTTGATGATTTTTTATTTGTTTTATCATCAGATTCGTTAATTGTTGTATGCAATATACTAGAAAAACTCTCGCCTTCTACTTCTTGTGTTTCATTAGTGTTTTTGCTTAATAATTTATTAGGTTTTTGTGTTTTTTCTATATCTAATAATGGAAACATATAAGCCTCTTTGATAATTAAAACTATTCACCAAAAAGCAAATATCATTCCTAAAATATTCTAAAAATTTTTTAATTGTATTAATTGTAGAATTCCGAACATTTTTTAGAAAAATCCTCAAGGAAAATTATGCAAAACATTAGAAATATCGCAGTAATAGCACATGTCGATCATGGCAAAACAACTCTTGTAGATGGTCTATTGCGTCAATCAGGCACATTTGCAAGCCATGAGCAAGTTGATGAAAGAGTTATGGATAGCAATGATATAGAAAAAGAAAGAGGTATTACAATTCTCTCTAAAAACACAGCTATAAAATACAAAGATACAAAAATAAACATAATAGACACCCCCGGACACGCTGATTTTGGTGGTGAAGTTGAGAGGGTGTTAAAAATGGTAGATGGCGTTTTGCTTTTAGTTGATGCACAAGAAGGAGTTATGCCACAGACTAAATTTGTGGTTAAAAAAGCTCTAGGACTTGGGATTAAGCCAATTGTTGTTGTAAATAAAATAGACAAACCAGCAGCACAACCAGATAGGGTTGTAGATGAAGTATTTGATCTCTTTGCTGCTATGGACGCTAATGAAGAACAACTAGATTTTCCAGTTGTATATGCAGCAGCAAGAGATGGATATGCGATTAAAAACTTAGATGATGAAAAGAAAAATCTCGAACCATTATTTGATGCCATTTTAGAGCATGTGCCACTTCCAAGCGGAGAATCTACAAACCCACTTCAAATTCAAATTTTTACACTAGATTATGATAATTATGTTGGAAAAATCGGAATTGCTAGAATCTTTAATGGCAAGATAAAAAAAGGCGAAAATGTAATGCTTGCTAAAAGTAATGGAGAAAAAGTTACAGGCAAAATTACAAAACTAATAGGATTTTATGGACTAGCAAGAACAGAAATTAATGAAGCACAAGCTGGAGATATAGTTGCTTTAGCGGGATTCCATTCTATAAATGTTGGAGATTCAATAGTTGATCCAAATAATCCTATCCCACTAGATCCTATGCACCTAGAAGAACCTACTATGAGTGTTAATTTTGCGGTTAATGATTCTCCTTTTGCAGGAACAGAAGGCAAGCATGTAACGGCAAACAAGCTAAAAGAAAGATTAGAAAAAGAAATGCAAACAAATATTGCTATGAAAATAGAAGAGCTTGGAGAAGGTAAATTTAAAGTAAGCGGTAGAGGTGAATTGCAAATTACAATCCTAGCAGAAAATCTAAGAAGGGAAGATTTTGAATTTAGTATCTCAAGACCTGAAGTAATTGTAAAAGAAATAGATGGACAAAAATGCGAACCTTTTGAAATGCTAGTAATAGATACTCCACAAGATTATTCTGGTAGTGTAATTGAAAAGCTAGGCAGAAGAAAGGCAGAACTAAAAGCCATGAATCCTATGGGTGAAGGATATACAAGATTAGAGTTTGAAATTCCAGCTAGAGGATTAATTGGATATAGAAGCGAGTTTTTAACAGATACTAAAGGTGAAGGGATTATGAATAATAGCTTTTTAGAATTCCGTCCATTTAGTGGTAATGTAGAGACTAGAAACAATGGAGCATTAATCTCTATGGAAAATGGAGAAGCTACGCCATTTTCACTAGGAAATATACAAGAAAGAGGAGTATTATTTATACCACCACAAACAAAAGTATATGTAGGTATGATTATAGGAGAACACTCAAGAGAAAATGACTTAGATGTAAATCCAGTAAAAGCAAAACACCTAACTAACATGCGTGCAAGTGGAAGCGATGATGCAATAAAGCTAACTCCACCTAGGGATTTGAATTTAGAGAGAGCATTAGAATGGATAGAAGAAGATGAGATATTAGAAGTAACTCCAAAAAATATAAGAATAAGAAAAAAAGTGCTTGATCCAACGCAAAGAAAAAGAAAGAATAAATAAGGGAGGGCTTGTTATGCTTATGGTAATAAAGAGGGATGGTAGAATAGAGCCATTAGATATAACAAAAATACAAAAATATACAAAAGATTCTGTAGTTGGCTTAGAAGGTGTCTCACAAAGTGAATTAGAAGTTGATGCAAAGTTACAATTTAGAGATAAAATAACTACAGAAGAGATTCAACAAACATTAACAAAAACTGCTGTAGATAAAATAGATGTAGATGCACCAAACTGGACTTTTGTTGCTGCTAGATTATTTCTGTATGATTTATACCATAGGGTAAATGGCTTTAATGGATATAAGCATTTAAAAGAATACCTAGAGCTAGGCGAGAGAGAAAATAGAATAATAAAAGGCATGAAAGAAAAATTCAACCTTGATAGATTAAATCTAAAAATAGATTCAAAAAGAGATTTGCAATTTACATATCTAGGAATAAAAACTCTATATGATAGATATTTATTAAAGGATAAAACAGGAAAACCAATTGAGTTACCTCAACATATGTTTATGGGCATTGCTATGTTTTTAGCACAAAATGAAAAAGATCCTAACTACTGGGCAGAGCAGTTTTATGATATGCTATCAAAATTTGAAGCAATGGCAGCTACACCAACTCTATCAAATGCTAGAACCCCAAGACATCAGCTAAGCTCATGCTATGTAGGAAGTACACCTGATAATATTGAAGGGATTTTTGATTCATATAAAGAAATGGCGCTATTGAGTAAATATGGCGGTGGAATTGGCTGGGATTTTTCTAAGATTAGAGGTTTAGGAAGCTTTATTGATGGACATAAAAACGCAGCAGGCGGAGTTATACCATTTTTAAAAATTACAAATGATATAGCAATAGCAGTAGATCAGCTTGGTACTAGAAAAGGTGCTATTGCAGTGTATTTGGAACCTTGGCATAGTGATATTTTCGATTTTGTTGATATTAAGAAAAATAGTGGCGAAGAAAGAAGGAGAACACACGATTTATTCCCTGCACTATGGATTCCTGATTTATTTATGAAAAGAGTTGCAGAAGACGGTTTGTGGAACTTGTTTGATGCTCTTATTTGTTCTGATTTGACAGATTTACACGGGGAGGCGTTTGAAGCAAGATACAAAGAATATGAAAATGATCCAAATATCCCAAAAGAAACAATAAAAGCAAAAGAATTATGGAAAAAGATTCTAACTAGCTACTTTGAAGTCGGATCTCCATTTTTATGCTTTAAAGATAATGCCAATAGAACAAATCCAAACTATCATTCAGGGATTATTAGAAGCTCGAATCTTTGCACAGAAATCTTTCAAAATACAGAACCTAATGAATGCTTTATAAGAGTTGAGTTTGAAGATGGCACATTTATAGACTATCCAGAAAATATGGAAATTAAACTTGATTGTGGAAATACAAAATCATCAAATAAAATAAGCTCAACAGATAGCATAAATGGCAAGAGAGTATTCATAGCCCAAAGAGAATCAAAAGATGGCAGAAGTGCGGTGTGTAATCTAGCGTCTATAAACCTATCAAAAATACACACAAAAGAAGACTTAGAAAGAGTAATACCAATAGCAGTAAGAATGCTAGATAATGTTATTGATTTAAACTTCTATCCAAACAGAAAAGTAAAAACAACAAACCTAAATAATCGTGCAATAGGTCTTGGAATCATGGGTGAAGCACAAATGTTAGCAGAAAACAAAATTGAATGGGGAAGCCAAAAGCACCTAGAGACAATAGATGAGATAATGGAGATAATAAGCTACAACACAATTAATGCTAGTTGCAATCTAGCAAAAGAAAAGGGTGTTTATAATGACTTTACTGGCTCTTTATGGTCTCAAGGGATCTTCCCAATAGATAAAGCCAATATAGAAGCCAAAAAGCTGGTCGATAGAGGTGGATTATTTGGGTTTGTGTATGACTGGGAATCTTTAAGAGAAGAAGTAAAAACTCATGGAATTAGAAATGGATACTTAATGGCTATTGCACCTACTAGCTCTATTTCTATCCTAGTTGGCACAACTCAAACTATCGAGCCTATCTATAAGAGAAAGTGGTTTGAAGAAAACTTGAGTGGTCTTATTCCGGTTGTTGCACCTAATTTAAGCTTAGATAATTGGAACTACTATACTTCAGCATATGATATAGATCAAACACTAATCATAAAAGCAGCAGCAATCAGACAAAAATGGGTGGACCAAGGACAAAGCACAAATATATTTATAACGATAGATAAAGCAAGTGGAAGATATCTCAATGAAATATATACACTAGCATGGAAGTTAGGGCTAAAATCCACATATTATCTGAGATCTCAAAGCATGGATTCTGAAAGTCAAACAATGGATAGAAGTATAGAGTGCGAGGGTTGTCAATAAGTGTTTTTACTTGATACATCGATTATTTTAGATGATATTAATAATCTAGCTTTAATAAATGGAGATATTTTTATCTCCAGCGTAACTCTACATGAGCTAGATTCCAAAAAAGAACTAAACAATCAAATCGGATACTTTGCAAGAGAATTTTTTAGAAGGCTAAATTACATTAATGAATCTGCAAATATATCACCTATAAATTCAGATAAGATACATGTTTTTTACTTTGATTACGAAAATAAGCAAATAAAGATTCAAATAATAAATAGAGAAACTTTTGCTACAAATAATTTAAGCTATGGTTTAAATGATGCAAGAATCCTAGAAATCGCAAAAGATTACAAATTAGAATTACTAACTAATGACATTTCATTAAAGATACAAGCCTTAGGCAGTGGAGTATCTGCTAACCCTCTAAGCAATAATAATACAGAATCTTTGCATGATTTAAATTTTTTTCATAGCTTTAAAATACACAAAAACAACACAAAAGAACATATAGAAAAAGATAATGATTTTTGCTGCCTAAAAAACTGGTCTTTAATAGAAATAAAAGAGCAAGACAATACAGAATCATCTCTATATGATACAGGCAAGATTCGATATGGGTTAAAGATTAATAATGAGTTTTGCGAAATTGATTTTGATTTAATATCTAAAGAAAAGTTATATATAAATCCTATAAATTTAGAACAAAGATTCCTATACTCTCTACTCACTCATAAAAACAACAAAATAACAATATGCAGTGGTGCTACTGGAAGCGGGAAAACCCTAATGGCTTTGCAAGCTGGTATTAGCCTCTTTAAACAAGGGATAGTGGATGGAATAGTATATATGAGAAACACAATTACTGCAAATGATAAAGAAGCTGAATTGGGTTTTAGAAAAGGTGATGAACATCAAAAGTTAAGCTATTTTATGTATCCACTCTTTAGTGCCATAAACTTTATGATAACAAAAATGCAAAAAGAATCTCTAGCAAAAAAAATAGAATATAGAGGTGAAGCTAATAGTATCTTTAGCAAAGAAGCCACAGAATATTTTTTACAAAAACACAATATAGAAGTGCTAGATATTGCTCATGCAAGAGGGATTAGCATAGCAAAGAAATTTGTAATTTTTGATGAATCTCAAAATGCTTCAAATGCAACAATCAAGCTTATAGGGACTAGAATGGCTGAAGATTCTAGGATTGTATTTTTAGGAGATATAAACCAAATAGACCACCCATATTTAAACAAATATCACAATGGATTAACCACCCTACTACAAAAGGCTAAGTGTGATAATTTTATAGCTGGGATAGTATTGAAGCATACTATCCGTAGCGAAATTGCAGGTTGGTTTGAAGATAATTTATAAATTACTTAGCGTTCAAAAACTCTGAAACTTCAAGTAATATAAATTCATTATCATCTGTTTTGTTTGATTCTCTACTTGAAGAATATGGAAAATTATTGTCATTTGCTACTACTATATGTTTGCTATCAACTATATCTACTCCCTCTATAGTCTCAAATGGAAAAACAAATCTCCCATTTACAAGCAGTTTTTTAGACACTCTATCATTATCATTAATATTTAGCAGATCTATATATCCTATTTTTTTAGCTTCACCATTTTCTAGCTTTACTTTATAGATTCTCTTAAACTTAGCAACATTATTAAAACAATTTGCAGTGTTTTTACCTATACATTGCTTATCTGCTACACCCTCTTTTCCATCTCGCTCTATTATTAGCCCATATTGCTTATCAATCATATTAAAATCACCTATAGAATGACTTTTGTCTTCTAGGAAATATTTATAAGTCTTATTTGTGTATTTCTTGCTTTTTGTGTCAAATTCTATGATTCTTAAAAACTCTTTTCCATTTACAGATTCATAAGAATCTCCATTATAAATACCTCCCTCTAGCAATAAATAAAGCTTATCACCATAACTTGCCATAGCTTCAAATCCCCTAGAGCGCTTAATGTTAAACTCCATATTTTTACCCTCTGGCAGGTCTGCAAATTTAAGCTTAGGATTATCTGGGCTTAATAACTCCTTATTATTAACATATACTTCAAAAACTTCCTTTAAAGTGCCACTTCTATCAAAATGCAATAAAAATGGACCAAACTCATCTCCAACCCAAAAATCACCACCAATCATCTGAAAGCTCTCTAAATCAAAATCAGCACCACTTAAATACCTCTCTTTGGTTGCTTCAGTTGTGATTGGATATTTATATTTTTTGTTTTTATCATTAAAAAATATAGTCTCAACTAACTTATAACTTGAATCTTTAAAGTCAAGCTTGAAATTATGCATATAAAGCATTGCATCATATGAGTTATGCTTTTTTCCAAGCCCATTATCTGTTAATACAAAATAACTATCGGTATTTTTGTCATACTTAATACCACTATGACCTTGTATTGGTTGATTGTTAAATGGCAGATAATAATCAGTCTCCCTATTTCCTTTAGATACAAAAGACGCTATTTTTTCCTCTCTTGTGAAATTTGCAAACTTGCCATATGTGTTAAAAAACTCTGGTGCATCTTTTGGCGGCTTTATATAAGCTTTTGAATCTATTGTTATATGACCTTTTAAATTTGCTTCATATTCTCTAGCTAATACTAAAGTGCTAAATAATGTAGCACACAACACTATCTTTTTCATCATTGTCCTTTATAATAATTTTAAAATAGATTGTAAATTGTGTTTGTAAAATAAGGTTAAAGATAATGAAAAATTATCTCAAAGTAGCTTTTTTGACTTCACTACAACTTCTAAAGAAGCATGTAAATCCTCTAAGATTAGTGTATTATTTACCTCGATGTCTTTTAGGCTTTCTATGCTTTTATTATTTATTTTTGCATATACATAACCTTTTTTTTGAATGTTGCTTGGATTTTTAGAATCTAGCATTGCCTTTAGGGATTCTAGTTTGTATGATAATGTTGATATTTTTAATTTAAGCATTCCATTTAGCTCTTGAATACTTGGTAGACTTCTCTCTAATTTGCCTACTTTATGAGCAATTTTTAAACCAAGCATGGTCTTTAGTGTGTTTATTTTTTGATACTGCTTTTCTATATATTTATCCAAAGAATAAGCATTTAGTCGTATTAAATAAGTATCTAAATCTTTTTGTTTATTATTTATTAAATTTACAAAATGCCTATTAAATCTAGTTGCTATAGAATCTAGATTCATCATAACTTCACTAATATCAGGCATTATCATAGAGATTGCAGCAGATGGCGTTGGTGCCCTTAGAGATGCTACATAGTCGCTTAATACATAATCTGGCTCATGTCCTATTGCAGAGATAATTGGAGTTTTAGCATTAAATATAGCCTCAACTACTTCTCTTTCATTAAAAGCCCATAAATCCTCAATAGAACCACCACCTCTAGCAAGGATAATGCAGTCAGCCTCTAGGCTATCAGCAATAGATATATTCTTGGCTATGCTACATTTTGCATCTTCGCCCTGCACCTTTGTGTTTATTAAAATAAATTTAGCCCCAAATCCTCTTTTAAGTGCTACCATTTTCATATCATTTATTACATCGCCAGTTTTTGAGGTTAGTAAAATTATTTTTCTAGGATATTTTGGAATCTTCTTTTTATTATCAAAATATCCCTTTTTTTGATATTCATCTTTTAGTTTTAAAAACTCTTCTTGTAAGTTACCAACGCCATGCGTTTGAGCACTCTGACAATTAATCTGATACTCGCCCCTTGGGGAATATACACCAAGAGAGCCACATACAACAATTCTATTGCCATCTTTTATTTGAAATTTAAGCCTAATAGCATTGCTTTTAAACATAACACACTTAATAGTCGAATCTTTATCTTTTAGCGTGAAATAAACATGTCCACTTGTGTGATATACGCAATTACTAACTTCACCACACACGCTTACATAATAAAAACTCTCTTCAAATATAGCCTTAATTTGCTCATTTAATTCACTTACGCTAAGGATTTTCATACCTACTCTACTAGCATTATTGCTAAATTCGCACTTATTTGTTGTCCTTCTTTAGCGTATATTTCTTTCACTTCGCCACCTATTGTTGCAAGTATTTGATTTTCCATCTTCATAGCTTCTACTATTGCTACTACATCGCCTTCTTTTATTTTATCGCCAACTTTTACTTTGATTTTTGTTAGATTCCCCGGCATGTGAGATATTATATGTCCTCTTAGGTGTGCTTGAGGCAATGAATCTTTTCTATTTGGTGTCTCTATTTTATCTTCATTTTCATTTTCTATTATTACTTCTTTTAGCTCTCCATCGATTCTTACAAAAAACGACCTAAGTGCTTGATCTTTTGCACCACTCCCCTCAACTTTTACACTATATGTCTCTCCATGCATATTTATTCTAAACTCTCTTGGCATTGGCGCATTATCACTTTGAAATGTAGTTAGTGCCTCTGGGGCTAGTCTATTTTCATTTCTCTCTACTAAAAATGTCTTTGCAATATTTCCAAACATAGCATATGAGATGACATCAGTAGGAGACTTTGCAAAATCCTTAGATTCTGCAATAGCCTTTTGTAGCTCATCATTTAGAGTATCAGCAGGCCTAGTTGATATTATGCTAGAAGATTCAACTTTTTCTAGTAATTCTTTAGAAATTGGAGCTGGAGTTTTGCCATATAGTCCTCTTATTAGGTTTTGAGATTCAGTAGTTAGTGTTTTATATTTTGTTTGTGTTAGGACATTTAGCACTGCTTGAGTTCCAACTATCTGACTTGAAGGGGTAACTAATGGAGGATAGCCAAAATCCCTCCTCACACTAGGAATCTCTTCTAATACCTCGTCCATCTTATCAAGTGCATTTTGTTCCCTTAGTTGATTTGCCATATTAGATATCATACCACCGGGTATTTGATTTATGAGAACTCTAGTGTCAATTTGATTGTATTCTGATTCAAACTTTTTATATTTTCTTCTATTTTTCTTTAGAATCTCTGCTGCCTTCTCCATTGGCTTTAAGTCTAATTTACTATCCCATTTTGTATTTCTCAATGTAGCTACCATTGATTGAGTACATGGGTGACTTGTTCCTTCAGCAAAAGAAGAATTAGCAAGATCAACAATATCAACCCCCGCTTCAATAGCTCTAATATGACTAGCAAAAGCAAATCCGGCAGTGGAATGCGTATGAAGTGCTAGAGGCAAATTTATCTCTTCTTTTATAGCTTTTACTAGCTCATATGCGACATTTGGCTCTAATAATCCAGCCATGTCCTTAATAGCAAGTGAATCGCAACCTATTTTTTCTAATTCTTTACCAAATTCAACAAATCCTTTAATGTTATGAACAGGTGAAGTTGTGTAGCATATAGCACCTTGTGCGTGTTTGTTTTGTTTCTTTATTTCCTCTACACTTTTTTTGATGTTTCTTATATCATTTAACGCATCAAAAACCCTAAAAATATCTACACCATGCTGGGCACTAAGCCTTATAAACTCACATACAACATCATCTGCATAGTGTCTATATCCTATTAGATTCTGCCCTCTTAGTAGCATTTGTATTGGAGTTATTTTAAAGATTTCTTTTAAAGTGGATAATCTCTCAAACGGATCTTCTTTTAAATATCTCAAGCAAGTATCATAAGTAGCACCACCCCACACTTCTACACTATGAAAGCCAACCTCTTCAAAGTGTTTTGCTGCTTCAATCATATCTTCCAATCTTAAACGAGTAGCTATTAGTGATTGATTTCCATCTCTTAGGCTATTTTCTGTTATTTTTATCATCTGCACCCCTCATTTTTATTTATTATATCATAAAGGGTGCTTTATTTTAGGCTAGTTGGTGCTTTCTTTTTGCACTGTTGTAATATGATAGAATCTCATTGCATATGCCAACCCCATACATTCTATCAAGTTTCAAATTATAGTCTTTGCCAAATGTTTCAAACAAGTGAGTTTCAACGCTTCTCTTTCCATCTAAGATAGCATAATAAGAATCCCTATCAAAGCTATTTAAATCTTCACTAGCTAAATGCAACATAAAATCATCAAAAACATCTTTTAGTGTAATGTTTTTATGCTTTTTAAAAAGCAGAGTAAATAAACTTTGCTTATGATATGCTCCATCCCATAAAGAAATCTCATAGAAAAATGCAACAGGTTTATACTCATCTTTATTTTGTATTGTTTGAGTGATTCCATTTAACAGACCACCTTTTAGGATTATTATATCTGCTATTTCCTCACTTGCTTTTTTAAACTCTCCATTTATAAGCTTTTCAACATCAACCAAACTACAAAAAGCTTCCCAGCCCTTTAAAATATACTCTTCACTTGTTAATTCATCAAAAATATTGCACTTTCCACTTTTTAGATTCTTCTTTTCTACAAAACTATCTATTACATTCAATGTTATGTCATTTAGTCTTGGAATCTCTAAAGCTTCATTAATTTCAGTCATAACACAGGTATTCATACTAAGCCTTTTTAATGATTTTTTGCATATTATTTTGATTATTTATAGAGCATAAAACAACAACATCGCCCTTTTTGGAGCTTTTTTTGTAATCATTTATCTTTGTATCCTTACTCTTTGGTGCTTCTACAACATCAAAAAAATTACAAAGTTTATATCCTTCATAAGTTAATTCCATAGCTCTCTCCTTAGAATCTAAAAATCTTACTTGCAATTATACAAGCAAACTTCATTCCATTTTATTATATTTATATTGTGATAAATCGACATTTTGTAAAAAAATATTATATATGGAGTAAATTATTTTAAGAATTTGTAGTAATTAACCAGCTATCTCAAGCTTTGGAGTATCTATATTGTTGTTATTTTGATTTTTTATATAGCTAGATATTTCATAAGAATTTTTACTATTTTGCTTTTTGTCTAAAGATTCATTTTCACTTTTATCTTCTTCTCTTCTTTTTATATCTTCTTTTAGTTTTTCTTGTGTTTCTTGTGCCATCTCCACTCTTGCTTGAGATTCCATTTGCATAGCACTTGCAGCTACTTTATAATCCTGCGGACTAGGGTCAGCAGGTGCCATAGCAGCAGCAACGACTTTTCTTGCATTTTGTATAGTTTCTTGCGGTGTATCACCTTTTTGCATAGCTATTGGCACTTCACCAGCAGTTGCATACATTCTTCCATCAGGCCCTCTAGTATAGCTATAACTAGCACCTCCAGTTACTACACCAGCACCAGCTGCTATATGGGCGTTTTCATGGGCTTTTACATTTCTATCTATCCTCTCTAATTCGCGGACATAATCTGCTTCATCAGGTTCTAGCTCTTTGCCATTTACCATTTCCGTATTTTCTTTTTTCTTATCTTGCTTATCTAATTCATAATTTTCTTGTTCTTCATCTTCTTTTTTACTTGTAGATTCTACTTCATAGCTTACTTTCTTTTCTTTTTGTGTAAAATCTTTAGCATAGGCATCAAACCAACTATAACCAGAAAAATTAGAACCTACTTGCATACTCACCTCTTTAAAGTTAATTAATACATTCTAACACAAATTCTCTAGCTTTTTGCAAAGCCTCATCAAGTTTGCTTATATCTTTTCCGCCTGCAGTAGCAAAGTCATCTCTTCCTCCGCCACCACCGCCCATAATACTTGCTACTTCTTTTACCCATGCTCCAGCTTTTACATTTGTATTCTTGCTACCTGCTGCAATTTTACCTTCATTATTAATTAACAAAATTACAACTTTTTCATACTTGTTTTTAGCATTATCAATTAATGGCTTTATATCATGCAAATCTGTTTTAGAGACTATCAAATTTACATTGTTTATAACCTCTGCTTTAAAGTCTGCATTAGTTGTGTTGCTATTATTTGATTTTAGACTTTTTATTAGCTCTTTTTGCTTTCTTATACCCATTAGCAAGTCTTGAGCTTTTAGCTCTTCTTTTGCTTGTTGTATTTCATTTATAGCATCTTTACCATATTTATATGCAGCACTGCCACATACTGCCTCAATCCTTCTAACACCACTGCTAACACCGCTTTCTTTTATAATATAGAAGCTTCCTATACTAGCAGTATTTTGCACATGGATTCCACCACATAGCTCTATTGAATCTCCAAAAGTAATCACTCTTACATTCTCGCCATACTTCTCGCCAAAAAGTGCCATGGCACCTTTTTGTTTTGCTTTTTCTATATTCATTATTTCGCATTCTTGATTACTTGCTTTTAGTATTCTTTCATTAACCAAGATTTCTATATTCTCTAGCTCATCACCGCTTAGCTGACTTTGATGAGTGAAGTCAAACCTCAATCTATTTGGCTCAACTAAACTTCCAGCTTGTGCTACATGCTCACCTAGCACATCTCTTAGGACCTTATGAAGCAAATGAGTTGCACTATGATGCTTTGCAATTTCTAGCCTATTATTATCAACCACTGCATGAACGATATCACCAACATGTATTGGAGCTTTAGATACAATAGTAGATATATTTAGCTCAAAATATTTTCTAGTATCTTTTATGATTGCTACTTGTTTATCGTTTACATACAAGCTTCCAATATCTCCAATAGGACCTCCTCCTTGAGGATAGAATGGAGTTTTATCAAGCATTACGTATCCATTTTCATTTAGCGTTGTTACTTCTTTGAAATTTTCATCAAGCAATGCAAGAATCTTAGAAGTAGATTCAGAGCTTTCATAGCCAACAAAAATATTTTTACTATATTTTGCTATTAATTCTTTAAACTCTCCGCTATTACTTATATCTCCACTTCCCTTCCAGCTCGCCTTTGCTTGCTCTTTTTGTTCTTGCATACATTTTTCAAATGTATCTAAATTAACTCCATATCCCTTTTCTCTTAGCATATCTTGGGTTAAATCAAGCGGGAATCCATAAGTATCATAAAGCTTAAAAGCAATCTCTCCGCTAAATAGTCTGTTTTGTGGCTCTTTTTCTAGCTTTTCTAGCTCTTTATTAAAGAGATTCATTCCATTTTCAATAGTCTCAAAGAATCTCTTCTCTTCGCCTATGCATTGATTCTTTATAAACTCTCTTTTTTCCCTTAGATAACTATAATGATCACCTAAAATATCACATACAACATCTATGATACGATATAAAAATGGCTCTCTAATACCAAGCAAATATCCATGCCTAACTGCTCTGCGTAAGATTCTACGCAAAACATATCCTCTGCCTTCTTTGTCAAAATTCACACCTTGTGCAAGCAAGAATGCAACAGACCTAGCATGATCAGCAATTACTCTATAACTTGCTCCACTCTCATAAATATATTTTTTCCCAACTATGTCTTCTACTTTTAAAATTAATGGCATAAATAAAGAAGAATCAAAATTGCTCTTTTTGCCTTCTAGTAGTGCCATTACACGCTCTAGTCCCATTCCAGTATCGATACTTGGCTTTGGAAGCTTTTTTAAATTCCCACTCTCATCTCTCTCATACTGCATAAACACGAGATTCCATATCTCTAAGAATCTATCTCCATCTCCACCAAAGTAATCTTCAGGTCCGCAAAACTCTTCACCTTGATCTACAAAAATTTCGCTACAAGGACCACAAGGACCAGTATCTCCCATTTGCCAAAAATTATCTTTATTCCCCATTCTTTTAATTCTGCTAGAATCTATATGCTTACACCAAATATTAAAAGCTTCATCATCATCTTCATGGATTGTTACATACAAGACTTCTTTAGAGAACCCAAGCACCTCTGTAACAAACTCCCATGCATAAGCAATTGCTTCTTCTTTGAAATAAGCACCAAAGCTAAAATTCCCAAGCATTTCAAAAAGCGTATGATGTCTTGCTGTATAGCCTACATTTTCTAAGTCATTATGCTTACCACCAGCACGAATACATAGTTGTGCACTTGTAGCGATATTTGGTTGCGGTATTGGAATCTTTCCTGTAAAAATATCTTTAAACTGAACCATACCCGCATTTGTAAATAGCAAAGTTGGGTCATCTGGCACCAAAGGCATAGAACTATAAACTTGATGACCTTTATTTTTAAAAAACTCCAAATACAGACTTCTTACATCTTGTTTCATGCAACACCTTCTTTAATAATTACTTTAGATTCTACTTTGTTTGGTTTAAAATATTGCTTACACCGCCATATTTATAATATGCAGCACATGCACCTTCAGAGCTAACCATACAGCTTCCAAGTGGATTTTGTGGATTACATGCTTTAGCAAACAATCTACAATCAAGTGGCTTTTTATTGCCCCTTAGAATCTCTCCACATATGCAACCTTTATGTTCATCTTTTGGGATTCCACCTAGATAATCTTTAAAGATAATTTCAGCATCATATTTTGCATATTCATCTTTTAATCTCAATGCAGAATGAGGAATCTCACCCAACCCACGCCAATAAAAACTATCCCTAAGAGTAAAATATTTATCCACTAATTCTTGTGCTTTTAAGTTGCCATCTTTACTTACAACTCTTGCATATTGTATGTTTATTTTAGATTCATTATTTATCTTTTGATTTACTATCGATAATATACTCTCTCCTATATCAAGTGGCTCAAACCCGCATACAACAATTGGTAAATGATACTTATCTAATAAAGATTCATATATTTTTGCTCCCGTTATCACACTTACATGTGATGGTGCTAGAAGTGCATTAATCTTGCAGTCTTTAGAATCCAAAATAACCTCTAGCGGTGGCGGCACTAAAACATGGTTTATATGAAAAAATACATTATCTAATTTTTCTTCTATTACTCTATTTAGAAGTGCTGCAGTCATTGGCGTAGTAGTCTCAAAGCCTATTGCAAAATATACGATTTTTTTATCTTTGTTTTCTTTTGCTATTTTTAATATATCAAGCGGAGAATATATAAATCTTACATCAAGCCCATTACTTCTAGCTACCTGCAGAGAACCAAAACTTCCCGGAACTTTAATCATATCTCCTAGCGTTAATAATATTACATCTTTTTGTGATGCTATTTTATATGCATGGTCTATTCTGCCTCTAGGCATCACGCACACAGGACAACCGGGCCCATGGATAAACTCTATATTTTCTGGTAATAACTGCAAAAGTGAATACTTCATAATAGTATGTGTATGACCTCCACACACTTCCATGATTTTTAAAGGATTTTTTAGTTTTTTGGATATTTGGTTAATGGCTAAAAAAACCTCTCTTATCTTTTCTCCATCTCTATAAATATCTATATAAGGATTCATGTATCTCTCCTATACTAATTCCAAAAATGATTTTCGTAAAACTTTTATAGAACCACCAAAATTTACTTTAACATTTTCTCCATTTACTTCTAAGATTCTGCCATATCCTAGAATCTTGTGCATAACGCAACTGCCTTTTTGAAATTCTTCATTTTTATCTACCATTATTTTATTGCCATCTTGCAAGTTGCTATCTTTTAAAAATATTGATGGTTTCATATTATCATTTCGCCCACCAAAATATAGCCTAGAACTTACATGACACAAATACAGCTTACTCTTTGCTCTAGTAAATGCTACATATGCTAATCTTCTTTCTTCTTCTAGCGATATATCTTCTTTATTTAGCGGGAAAAACCCATCTTCTAAACCTATTATAAAAACATAATCAAATTCTAAACCCTTGCTAGAATGCACACTCATGCAAGATACACTATTTTCGCTACTTATTTTCTCTGCATTTTCTTGTTCGCTTTGCAAAGCTAACTCATTTAATGCATCAAGCAATGAATCATTTGTGTTATTTTTATAATAATCCTTACATAATCCAAAAAATTCATTCACATTACTAACCCTATCTATATCATCATTTGAATTTTCTAAATCATCTAAAAAGCCAATTTTCTCTTCAAAACGATTTATAAATTCATCAAAACTATAATGCTCAAAATCATCTTGTAAAGTTTCTAGAATCTTAAATAAATTTTCAATTTCATTTTTTAATTTTGGAGCTAATGGAGGTAAATTATTAGTTTTAAATAGTTGATATATGCTAGATTTATTATCTTTTGCGTGTGTTTGTAGCTTTTGTATTGTTGTTTTTCCTATTTTTCTTTTAGGAGTATTTATGATTCTAAGTAAAGATGTGTCATCATTTAAATCAACTAGCACTCTAAAATAAGAAATAATATCTTTAATTTCTTTTCTTTCATAAAATGCTATCGTTCCAACAAGGACATATGGAATCTTTTCTTTATTAAATGCTTCTTCTAGCGACCTTGATAGTGCATTTAGTCGAAATAGAACTGCTATATTTTTTGGTTCTATACCATTTTGTATGAGTTTTGATATTGTTTTTGCTACTTTTTTTGCTTCTTCTTTTTCGTCTCTTAAATGCAAGACTTCAACCTCTTCTCCATCTCCAAGCGTGCTTTTTAAAGTCTTTCCAAGCCTTTTTTTGTTTTCACTTATTAGACAATTTGCAGCCTTTAGTATGTTGTTTGTAGAGCGATAATTATCTTCTAGCTTTATTTCTTTGGCTCTAAAATCTTTTGTAAAGTTTAAAATATTATCTATATTAGCACCCCTCCAACTATAAATACTTTGATCATCATCGCCAACAACGCATAAATTACTATGACTAATACATAATTGTTTTAATAGTTTGTATTGAATCTTATTTGTGTCTTGAAACTCATCTACCATTATGTATTGATAATGATTGCTTAGATTTACTGCTATTTCTTTGTGTCTTTGCATTATATCTAGTGGCAAAAGCAATAAATCATCAAAATCGACTACATTTCTATCGAGCAAAATCTCTTCATATTGCTTATAAATTTGAGCAACCTTTATACTCTCTTCTACAAATCTAGAATCTCCACTTAGAGAATCTGCATTTTTTAATGCCATCTCCACACTAATTTCAGAATTTTTGTAATTAGAAATGATAGAAGCTATTTTTTTAGGTGGTATTTCTATTCCTTTTGTTTCTTTATCCAGCTTTTTAAGCATAGACCTTACATCATCGCTATCAATTACATAAAAGCTATTTTTTCTACCTATATGATGTATATTAGATTTTAAAAACAAAAGCCCAAACTTGTGAAATGTGCATAAAAGTGGCGGAATCCCTACGCTATCTATCATGCTTATAGCCCTTATTTGCATCTCTAGTGCTGCTTTATTAGTGAAAGTTAGAGTAAGCGTATTTCTTGGGTCTATACCTATCTCATCAATCAAATAAGCCAAACGAGTTGTTATTGTCTTTGTTTTCCCGCTTCCAGCTCCAGCTAGAATCAGTAAGCTACCATCTATTGACTTTACAGCTTCAAGTTGATTTTGATTTAATGTATTTAAAATTTCAAGTTTCATTACTGCCCTTGCATTATTTGTGTGGATTCTAACATGTTTTTGTTTTCTTTAAGATATTTGTAATACAATGTATAAATAAAAAATAAAGAGAGACAACATGCTATACGATTTTACCAAACTCAATACCCTAATCGTAGTCGCTAATGAAAGCAATATATCCAAAGCTTCACATAAGCTAGGATTATCACAACCTGCAATTAGCTCCCAACTAAAATTTTTAGAAAAATACTTTAATTTTAAAATCATAGAAAGAAAAAGAAGTGGCATAAAACTAACACAAGATGGCGAAAAACTGCTAAAACTAGCATTAAAAAATAAAAAAATGTTAAATGATTATCAAAAAGATCAACTAGAGCTATTAAACTCAAAGACAACACTAAATATAGCAACTTCTCCATATATACATAAAAACACGATGCAAACATATAAAAATACCATAACAAAATACTACAACAATATAAATTTCTATATAAGCAAAGACCCAAAAAATGATTTAATAAATAAAAAGTGTGATATAGCAATCTTGGATAATCCAAGTAACAAAAAAACAATCAACACAAGACTATGGCTTTCAGAAAACTTCAAAATAGTGCTATCAAATAACATAAACATAAAAAGCAATAGTGCTTTAAGCAATGCACAATGGATTATTCCACACAAAACCTACATACATATACCAATTGATGATATATTTGTAAAATTGTCCTTAAATATTGAATCTCTAAAGACAACATACTACAATAACATCTTAAACATATCTAGCCTTATAAAAGAGAATAGCATAGCCATAATTCCAAATGAATTTACGCCAAAAATAAAGGGCAAGATAATATCTAGTAATACATTTGGGCAAAAGATTCATAGAGAGATATATATCGAATATTATAAACATCAAAAAAGCCCACTAATAGAGAATATAGTTAATTTTATTATTTTTAATTCTTGAATAATTTTTTAGCTATATATCTATTAAGCCCACTATTTGTTTTTAGATAAGTTTTTGTAGCTACTAGATTTATATCATGTTGTGCTACAAAGTTCCAAAAGTTACAATCATGTCCCCTAAACTCCAAATGTGTAAGCTCATGGATAATAATAGAATCTATTACATAATATGGCATTAAAGATAGCCTTAAACTAAAGCGTATTTTCTTACTTACTGTATAACAACTACCAAGAGTATTTAAGCTCTTACCATATACAACATCACTAGGATATAACCCCAATAATTTGCTAAACTTTGGCAATGATATGCTTATATATTCTTGCAACTTTAACCTATAAAATTCAACTATTTTTTTGTCATTATATAACCAAAGCCTATTCCACTCATCTAACACCTGTAATTCACTCTTAATCCATTCTCCAAACAAAAATATCTTATCTTTATGTATTGTATATTGCGTAGATTTGTGTGCCACAAGCCATTGCTTTGAATCTTCTAAAAATTTCATACACTCTTTTATACTAGAAGACTTTGGCGCACTAAGTAATATATCATCTAAGCCCCTATAGCTTAAACGAAAATTTTTATACCCTCTACCTCTTCTTAGTTTTATTCTAAAACCATGAAATTCCACATTATTCATAATATGATTCAAATCTACTGCTTGTTGGAGTCAGAATCTCTACTTCATATTGCACTTGATTATTTACTATTTTTTCTTTGAAATATCTCTTTGCACTTGGAATCTTGCTTGTGTAAAAATACTCCACACCAAAAGCAGTTGCATAATTAATCCAATCATATTCCAAATCAGCCTTTATAAGTTTTGATTGTTCTATTAGTTTAATATCAAGCTCACTAATTGAGTTTGCTATATACATATTTCTCCTATCTTTCTCCTGTGTGATTGATAGCAAACTTGGGTTGTAGTTTATCTGCGTAGAATAAATTCCACTAGGTTTAATATCATTATATGTAATTTGTGAAAGTATAATTGCACTGCTAGTAATTGGCGTATTTAAAAATACCTTAGAATTTGAAATTGCTCCTTTAAGATTCTTCATCTCCTTTGGAAAATTCGCAGAATCTTTTTGATTGAATACCTTCTCATAACTAATATTTTGATTATATTTTGCTACATATCCATGCAATGCAGAACCTATAAAACTAGAATCATAAAAACTAGTTGTTTTAATATTATTATTCAAACTCGATAGTGCTCTAATTTGTGCTTCATAATCAATCCCACCAAATATAAGATTCTTAGATACCTCCCCTTGTATTTGAGAGATATGCACACTTGGGATATATACTGGAATGTTAATATTTAGCTTATTTAAATTATTTGCTCCAACATGAGTAAAAATAGCTATTGCATGCTTGTATCCGCCTTGATGTATCTTGCCAATTACCCTTTGTATATCATCTATACTTTCTGTATTTGAATCAAATACTTCAAAATTAAAAGTTGCATTTTGATTTAGAAGATAGCTTAAGACCATATTTGTGGTATTGCTAGAATATCTACCTATTGTCTTTCTTGGAAAGACTAGTGCTATATTAAATGCTGATTTTTTGGCATTTTGCAACTCTAGTGGAGCTTGTTGAATCTGCAAGCTTCGCATTATCTCATTTAAACTTACATATAGCTCCTCATTGGCATTTTCTGCATTTAATTTCGCAACAAACGAAAATACCTTACCTTCTTTAAGGAGTTTCTTTAAACATGCACGAGAACATTGCTCTACATCTACATTTAATACTTCCACACTTGGAATGTTAATTGGAGAAACATATCTACCAGCTGGGAGCAATAAACTAGGCAACAACATAACAAAAACTAAACTTCTTAGTATCTTCATAAACTTCCTTTGATTGTTAAAAATTCCTTATGTGCTTGTATTTTTAATTTTGGTTGTCTTAGAAGTTGAGATATAGAAAATGTCGGAAATAAGTCATATCCATTCCATTTTAAGAATCTCCCTTGAGATTCTTCATATCTTAATCCCACATCACACAACAACCCATAAGCTTCACTTCCAAGACACACTATTTTTTGTGCATTAGAAAATTCTAATTGCTTTAAAAAATAATCCTTACAATTACTAAACCCTTCCTTGCTATAAGTCATATTCATCTCGCATTTTATAAGAGATGTTATTGATACTTCTTGTATTTCTAAATTCAGCACTTTTTTTATTATATTTAATAGCATGTCAGCCCCTTTTGATGTGAATCTATTTTCATTATCAAGTATTGGAAAAAGACTAACAAACATTAGCCTTGAGTTACTATTTATAATACCGACATGTGCTTTGCTATTTCTATGCTTACAAAGTGTGCATGAATTAATAGCTCCACATAAAGAACCCAAATTTTTAAAATCAAAACTCTTTTGCAATGATTGTAATATTTTTGGTTCTACATATTCAAACCCAAAATTTTGCAATAAATACATTTTTTTTAAAAGTAATGCCTTATGAAGTGTCTGCACAAAAGCCCTATTTTATTGATTTATCTGTTCTTAGATGAGCAAAAATTCTATAAGAATTAATATTTATTGTCAATATAACACTATAGGAATAATATTTGCTTGTAATTTATAGTAATAAGGATATAAAAACAAACAAGGAAGTAATACTATTTTAAGGATTTGGCATGTATTACACAAACAAAGATGGTGGCATATCATCGTATATTAGTGGCGTTAATTATTCTTATGAAACACAAAAAGCACTACAAAATAGAAGCGAAGAGAATAAAAGACTAAGCACAACTGCTAGTCAAGATGAAAGCTTTGAGAAGCAAAAGGCTATACAAGAAGCTATTCAGCAACTAAAGATGACAGGCTCTGTTTCTGCTGATATAGCACAAAAAGTAAATGTAGAAGAACTAAAAAAATCACTAGAAGAATCTATAAATACAAACAAAGAAAGCGATGCAGCTAAAATGCTATCTAACACAAGTGGAAGCAAAAAAAGCAACAAAGCAGAACAAACACCAGAAGGCTCACAAGAAGTCCTAAGTCAAACAGAAGTCTTAAAGCAAGAAGCATATAAAAAACTAGCTGACCTAACATATCAAAATGCACCAGAAAAAGACATAGAAGATACAAGACTTCAAATAAGAAAACTAGAAGCAAAAGAAAAAGCAGAAAATGAAGATGAGCTTATAAGCATGAGTGATAAGAAAGATTCATTTTTTGAAAAAGAAATAATAAAATCTCCAAGCAATGCACCAGAAAATATAAGTGATGAGATAAAAAATGGCTACAATCCACTAGAATCTAATGGAACTGCTAAGCCTAATTCTGTATCATTTATAGATGAAGTAAGTGGCAAAAATATAAGCGTCCCTCTAACAGAAGAAAATGCAAAAGCAATAAAAGAAAAATTCGGAAGCCTAGATTCAAAAGAAGCACAAGATTTTGTTAAGTCTTGGTATTATGATGCGGCATATAGCATGGGATATTTAGAGCAAGATAAAGATGGTGATGGCAAACTAAGCTTAGATGAAGGAATCCATATAAATAGCCTTGTATCACTAAAAGATTCCAAATATTATTCTGTTGCAGATAGAATCCCAGGCGGAATAGAAGCTCAAAAGCAATTCTTAGAAAAAGTTGGATTCTTTGACAACATAGGAGACTTTATAAACCATTCAATATCTCAAGATAAAGATCTAAATGGAACACTAAATTTAAAAGAGATGATGGGAGATAAAGAGGAACTAATGCTATTTAAAACATCTGGTGCAGAGGGCAACACACTAGATATATATGTGCTAAAGCATTATAAGGTAGATATAGAAAATAGTATAGATGATATCCTTATAAATCTAGGTAACAATAAAGAACAAAATACAAATCAAGACCAATCTACATCTAGCAAAGATGAAAAAATAGAAGTAACAACAAGTGATGATTATAATGACTGGATAAAAGATTTAAAAAAATTAGTCAATGAAAATTATCTAAACAATTTAAATACACAAGATAAAGAAAACTTACTAAAAAGTGAGACAATTTTGCAAAACTTACTAAAGGATAAAATTAGTGCATAGATTCTATGCACTAAGGAGAAATTTATGGAAGATTTAAAATCATTAGCTATTGAAGTTGTGTTTTTCTTAGTAATAATTATCGCATTTCTAATCTATAAAAGAAAACTCAAATAACTAAACAATCCTATGTGATACAAACTTTGACATATTATTTAATATCTCACCACCTTTTCTAAAGCCCAAAGCACAAGCCTCATATGCATAAAAAACATTTGCTTGATAGAAGCTACCATTATGTGAGTTTAATTCTGCAAACTCTTGATAAAGCTCTGGGTAATTTTCATAATTTCCAGCACTTCTAGTTAGTATCTCTCCACCGTTAGATAGAATTGATACACTCTCGCCCTCTCTGCCAAAAGCATGTTTTTTGACTTGCTTTTTATTAAGCATTTCATATGAGCTCTCAAGCAATAATGGGTGATTCGGAAATAAATCCCATAGAATCTTCATCATTCTTTTACTTTGAAACATAAGTGTATATGCTGGATTTAAAAAGATAGTATTTTTATTTCTAATCATTGTAGTAATAAGCATTGCCAAATCTGGCTCATCTACTGCGATACTCTCCCATGGTATTAGCTTAAACCAAAACTCGTAATTATCTCCATTGAAACTAAGTCCATTATGCTCATCTAGCTGTGCTTCATGTGCATAACAAAATGAAGTATTAAATCCAGCTTCCCTTGCAATTACTTCTAGTAATTTCACGCTTCTTTCTTCTTCTATGCTACCTTGTATGCTAGAAAACAGAATCTTCCAACCTTCATAAACAAAATCAAAGTTTGAAATATCATCACCAAGAGTGATAATTCTCTTAAAGTTATCACTTAAAGATTCATATAAACTATTAAACTGCATAGATTCATCAAAGCCATTTTTCTTCAAAAGTGCCCATTGGATTATCGCACTCTCATATAGCATAGTAGGAGTATCTGCATTAAACTCCAATAACTTAATTGGCTTCCCATCTAGCCCACCTGCAAAATCAAATCTACCATAAAGATGCCAATGCACCTCCTCTTCCCAACTCATTTTTATAGCTTCGACTAAATTAAACGGAATCCCTAGTTCAAAAAATAAATCATTGTCAATTACATATTGCCCTGCTTCCACATACATATCATAGAGTTCATTTGCAGCATCATAATATCTTTGTGCTTCATCTTCTGTAACCTCTATTATTTCATTGCTAATATATGGAGTATCATCGATGTCTGTATGCCATTCTAATCCTAGATTCTCTAAATCCTCATTACTTAAAGCTTCAACTTCTGTAATCTTCATACTTACCCACCATATGTATTTGAATTATTTTGTCTATTTTGAGTATTTGTAGTATTTGGCGTATTATTATTTGGGGAATAAAACCCACTTCTACCGGCATTTGTTGCATTATTTCTATTAAATGAATTTTGAGATCTCTCATAAGCTTGAGGAGTTTTATAGCTCGTTCTTTGCTGTGATTGATAGTTTTGATTATTAAACAACTTACTACCAATCCAACTTCCAAGTATAGCACCAGCAGCACTTGCTAATATCGTCTCCCCCAAAGATAACCCAGCACCTGTTGGGTTTGTAAGCTGTGAAGTACCTGAATCTATCTTTTTAGATTCTTCTTGTATTATCTTATCTATCTCCTCTTGCGTCAAGATTCTCTCATTGCCGTTTTGCTCCCTAAGAATCACTCTAGTACTAGAACTTGGTGTTTCTTCTAGTATTTTATAGCTTCCGTCTGCTTGTTCTTCTATTGTTACTATAGCTCCATTTTTTGTGGCTTGTTCTAATCCACTAGAAGAAGAATTTTGATTCTCTCCACCATTACAACCAACAATAGCCAAAACAGCCACTAATCCTAGACCGGTTTTGCTAAATATTCCAGCTATCCTAGAATCTCCTATTTTATTTAAGAATTTTTTATTTATCATAATATTCCCTAACCTGCGATGTGTCATAAAAACCTAATTTTATACTTTAAAGACTTAAAAAATTAATAAGTTTATTTTTAAGAAACATTGTTAAAATTACTTTCATTATTACTTTAGATTGCTTTAAAATATAACACATAAACAAGGCTAAGTGCATGATAGAAAAGATTATATTATTTGGTATTTTTATATTATCATTTGGATATTTTACTTACAAATTATTCCCTAAAAAAAATAATGGTTGTGGTTGTGAAGATTGTAACTGCACAAAAGAAAAATAAAATACTCATCCCTGGTATTGCAAGATTATAATGTTACTTTAAGCTATTAAAAGATAAAATAATCCTTTAATTTTGCTTAAAATGACGCAAGATTTATTCTATTTATTCAAGGAAGTTACAAATGAAATTCACAAAACTTAGTTTAGCTACCTGTGTTGCAGTAGCAGGTCTTTCATCAGTTAGTTTGGCGCAGCCACTAGAAGAAGCAATCAAAGGTGTTGAGGTTAATGGTTTCTTAAGATACAGATATAATGATACTAGAATAGACAATGAAGGCTTTGTCAAAGATGGTAAAAGAACAGATAATCAAGGTAACCCTGTGGCAGATAGTAAAGGCGGTGCTGGACACAACTGGAGAGCAGAAGCTACATTTAAAACTCCTGTTGTAAATAATGTTGCAATGACATTAGGTATCGGATACCACAATGTAGATCAAAATGTAAATCATGGTAAAGGCGTAAGTGCTGTTAATGCTAATGGTGCAACTGTTAATACTCCTTTCTTGGGAACAGGTCTTGGTGCTGGTAAAGATTCTAACTTTGGTGTAACAGAATTCTATGCTACTATCAGTCCAGATACAACAGCTACTACAATTCAAGCTGGTAAAATGAGATTGGCTACTCCTTTAAACGATTCGCTAGATGACAGAGGAACAGGTATATTAGCAATGAACTCTGACTTACCAAACTGGACTTTTGTTGCTGGTGCATTTGATTCTTGGAGCACAGATGATCAATTTGCTGGTTATGCTGGTGATTATACAAGTGTAGTTAAGCCACTATATACTATCGCTGCTCTAGCTAATTATGAAACAGGAATTGGTAATATCAATGCTGAAGCTTGGTTGTTTAGTGCTGATGATTTAATTGATAGTGCTGTATTTGCACAACTTGGTTGGGATAGCAGTCTAGCACATCTTAAGGGACAATATATACTGGCTAACCTAAACAATGATTTAGATAAGCCTTTTGCAGCGCTTCATGGCGGTAAAGTTCAAGATTCGGCTGATTTATACATTATTGAAGGTGGTGTAAAATTCCACGATTACCAAGTTCCACTAGCTGTTAAAGTTGGTTACTGGGGTAACTCAAAAGATTCTTATTCTGTATCACTTGACAATGGAGATGGTGGATACCTAAGCTATGCTGGTGAGCTATGGTTTGACAATCCTGCTACAGGAATAAATATCTCTGTTCTTCCAACATACACTGGTATTACAATGCCTCTAGAAAATGAAAGCAACGAACTTAGCATATTCTACGGAAATGTTAGCTATGATATTTTGGATAACCTAACTGTAGGTATCGACTATGTAAAGGGAACAAACACTCTTACAAGGGGTATTGATGCTGCTAGATATTCTGGCGATATTGATTTCCAAGAAATCACTCCAAAAATCACATGGCAATACTCTAAGGCTCTAAAAATTTCAACTTACTACGCTATGCTACAAACTGATGCTGATAAGCAAGTTATCTTAGGTAACCCTGATGTAAGCACTTGGAATGATGCTGTAAATACAGATTCTGAAGATAAAAACAGATTTAGGGTAGAAGTTAGATATAACTTCTAATTTATACTCATAGGAATCTCCTATGAGTCTTCATCTATGTCTCTCAAAATATACTTAAAAATACAAAAATTTTTAACCTTTTAAAAGCTTTTTTTTATTTTTATTTTGATACCTTATACGGCGTTTATAAGCCATCATTTATAAGGAGAAATAATGCGAAGCAAATGGGTAGAAGCCCGCAAAAACGATAAAGTAAAAACGCAACTCTATTATGCAAAACAAGGTATCATCACAGAAGAAATGCAATATGTAGCAAACATAGAACATTTAGATTCTGAGCTAATTAGAAAAGAAGTGGCAAAAGGTCGCTTGATATTGCCATCAAATATCTATCACACAAATTTAGAACCAATGGGAATTGGGATTGCTGTTAGAACAAAAATTAATTCTAATATCGGTAGCTCTGCTCTTGCAAGCTCTATTGATGAAGAGGTACAAAAAACTCTAGTATCCATTAAATATGGTGCAGATACTATTATGGATTTAAGCACAGGTGGTGATTTAGATAGTATAAGAGAAGCTGTTATTAAAAACTCTAGCGTCCCTATTGGCACAGTACCTATCTATCAGATTTTACATGATGTAAAAAATGATATAAACGCACTCACCATAGATAAAATGCTTGAAGTCTTAGAACGACAAGCAAAACAAGGTGTTAGCTACTTTACAATCCATTGTGGATTCCTGCTAGAACATATGCCTTCTTTGGCAAAAAGAAAAATGGGAATTGTAAGTCGTGGCGGAAGCCTTATGGCTTCTTGGATGATGCACTATCATAAACAGAATCCTTTTTATGAAGCTTTTGATGATATTTTAGAGATTTGCAGAAAATATGATGTATCTTTAAGTCTTGGAGATTCTTTGCGTCCGGGTTGCTTAGCAGATTCTAGTGATGAGGCTCAACTTGGAGAGTTAAAAATCTTAGGAGAGCTAACCTTAAGGGCATGGGAAAAAGATGTGCAAGTAATGATAGAAGGTCCGGGACATGTGCCTATGAATGAAATCGAACGCAATGTAGAACTACAAAAAGAGCTTTGCCATGAAGCACCTTTTTATGTTTTGGGACCACTTGTAACTGATATTGCCGCAGGATATGATCATATAGCTTCAGCCATTGGTGCTAGTATTGCAGCTTGGAAGGGTGTAGCAATGCTTTGTTATGTTACCCCAAAAGAACACTTAGGATTACCAAACGCCAAAGATGTGCGAGAGGGAATCATAGCCTACAAAATAGCAGCACATGCTGCTGATATTGCAAGAGGCAGAATCAATGCTAGGGTCAGAGATGATGCTATGAGTAATGCAAGATATAATTTTGATTGGAATAGACAATTTGAACTAGCACTAGATCCAGAGAGAGCTAGAGAATACCACGATGAGAGTCTGCCTCAAGAAGTATTTAAAGATGCGAAATTTTGTTCAATGTGCGGACCAAAATTTTGTAGCTATAAAATATCACAAGAAATAATAGAACAACATAGTTAAGGAGTATTAATGAATCAAGAACAATTATTAAATTTATTAAAAGAGGTAATTTACCCAAATTTTGAAAAAGATATTGTAACTTTTGGATTTGTAAAAGAAATGCTAGTGCATGAAAATGCAGTATCTTTAAGACTTGAGATTCCATCAGCTTCAAATGATGTGGCAAACTCACTAAGAGAGAATATAACACAAAAGCTAGAGAACGCTGGAGTTAGCAAGATAAATATAGACATTAAACAACCAACCCCACAACAACCAAAGCAACCAACAACTAAAAATCTAGCCCCACAAATCAAAAATTTCGTAATGGTAAGCAGTGGTAAAGGTGGCGTAGGAAAATCTACAACAAGCGTGAATCTAGCAATAGCACTTGCCATGCAAGGTAAAAAGGTAGCACTGCTAGATGCAGATATTTATGGTCCAAATGTGCCTAGAATGCTTGGATTAGAAAAAGATAAGCCAGAAGTAGATCAAAAACTAAAAAAACTTATCCCACTTCAAGCATATGGGGTAGAGATGATTTCTATGGGTGTGCTTTATGATGAGGGGCAGAGTCTTATTTGGCGTGGTCCTATGATTATTCGAGCGATTGAACAAATGCTAAGCGATGTAATTTGGGGCGAGCTTGATGTTATGATTATTGATATGCCTCCGGGAACTGGTGATGCACAGCTAACTTTAGCACAAAGTGTGCCTGTAACTGCAGGAATTGCGGTATCAACTCCGCAAAAAGTAGCCTTAGATGATGGCGCAAGAGCATTAGATATGTTTAAAAAACTTAAAATCCCACTAGCAGGTATCATTGAAAACATGAGTGGCTTTATTTGCCCGGGCTGTGGAGAAGAATATGATATTTTTGGCAAAGGCACAACAGAAGTAGTAGCTAGAGAATATGGCACACAAACTCTAGCACAAATCCCGATTGAACCAAGCGTTAGAGAAGGTGGAGATAGTGGAAAACCAATTGTTTATTTCAACCCAGAATCTAAATCGGCAAAAGAATATCTAAAAGCTGCAAAAAGCTTGTGGGAATTCATAGAAGAAGTAAATGCTAAAAATCTAGCTGATAATAAAGAGATTCAACCAATCAACACTGGAAAGTCAGCTTGTTCATCATAAAACACAAATAGCTCCTCCAAAGTGGGAGCTACAAAGCTTTATAGAAAATCCACAAAATTTATATAAATCACAAAAGTATCATTTTATTTTTAACTATGCCAATTTCTTTTTTTGCTTGTATATCTCCCTATCTTGGCTCTTGCAAATATCTCTAACTTATGTCTATGTTTTTTAGCTATATTTCTTGCTTTTGTTAGTTTCTTTGGAGAAATTGCATATAGCATTTGATACTCCTCTGGAGAATAAAACCATTCAAAAATAGCCTTACAAAATCTAAAAGATACATTGTTTTTTGATGATAGTCTCTGCAAATCCATGAAGATTCCATCAGATATATCCATACCTGCATTTGCTATTTTATTTATCTCAAAAATCATTCTAGGATACAATAGAGGTTTAGAAAATCTACTATTATGTTTTACATAGTTATATCTTAATGCTATTTTTAGTGCAGAAATATTTTTGCCAAATTTTTGTGCTTTAGCTTTGGTTAATGCACTAAAAGGGCTAGTATAAGCCATATAATCACCCCTTTTTATCCTCCATCTTAAAAGTGGTTTTTTTTGTAATTTACCAATAAGTGTTAATGAAATTTGAAGCTTTGAATCTTTTATAGTATCTCCACCTATTATTCTAACTCCATGCTTTAAGGCAATACTGCCTATGATATTTGATAACTCTTTTATCTGTCTAAAGTTATGCGGTATTGAGATATTTAGCATTGCATACACTGGAGTAGCATTTGTAGCATATATGTCAGAGAGATTTACTAAGAATGCCTTTTCTATAATGTCATATAAATTGCACCACTTTATTTTAAAATGCACATCTTCAAAGAATGAATCGCTAGCAATTACATAATCGTTAAACACAAAACAATCATCGCCAAGTCCAAGTGTAGCTCTAGTATCCTCTAATGATTTTATAAATAATCTCTCACTATCTTTCATCTATAAACTTCATACTTAAATCAATCCACCTAGCTTGATGTATTATAGAACCACTAGAAATAGCATCTATACCGCTATTTGCATATTCTAAAATATTATCTAAAGTAATATTACCACTAGCTTCAATTAATACATGGGGCGCTATATCATTCCTTAATCTCACACACTTTATTATGTCATCTATCTGCATATTATCACACATAATAATATCCACACCACTACTTAGTGCCTCTTTAAAAAATCGAATATCCTCACACTCAACTTCTATTTTTGAAGTCCATGGAATCTTGCTTTTAGCTTTTTCTACAAATTCTTTTAAGTTAGAAATATTAGCCATATGAGTATCTTTTAGCATTAAACAATCATCTAAACCCAATCTATGATTTACAATTCCACCTTGTTTAGATGAGTATTTTTCAAACTCCCTTAAAAGAGGCCTAGTTTTCCTAGTATCTAGTATTTTGCACTTTGTATTTTGTAGTTTTTTTGCGTATTTATTAGCATTTGTAGCAATCCCACTTGAATGTTGTAAAATATTTAATAACACTCTCTCAATAGATAAAATATCACGATCAAGCCCAGAAATATTTAAAATAATATCCCCACTTTTAAATTCATTAGAATCATGTATTAAAAACTCACAATCAACTCCAACCAACTCACACAACCTAGTTATATAAATTTCACCTGATAAAATTCCGCTATCTTTAGCTATCACTCTTGTTTTGACTATCTTTTTGTCTGATAGCAAATAATATAAATCCCCTCTACCATTATCCTCTAATAATGCTTGTTTTAAAAAATCGTCTAACAAAATCTTTAACATAATAACTCCTATGAGAGTTCTAACATCTTATCTAATGCTATCTTGGCCTTTAGAGCAACATCGCTATTTAAAATTATTTCATTATAAGCCTCACCGCTATCTATAGCATTTAGTGAATTCAGCACATCTTGCAGGGTTGTTTCATTCATTGTTGGACATTCTGGCTTTGTAGAAGATAGGACAAATGTATTTTGGATTCCATTCTTACTAGGTCTTAGACGATTTACCAAATTAAACTCTGTTCCAACCGCAACCTTCTGACTATCATCTAACCCATTTACAAAGCTTATGATCTGGCTAGTAGAGCCAACAAAATCAGCCTTTTGCACGACTTCTGGCGGACATTCTGGATGAACTGCTATTAATATATCTTTATATTTCTCTTTAAAAAACTCTATATCCTCCACCTTAAAAAGCTGATGAACAGAGCAAAATCCATCATAACAAATCACATCACTTAAAATTACATCTTCTTTGCTATCTATCCCTAATACTACACTCTTTAACCCCTGTGATTGCGCTAGATTCTGTCCCAAGCATCTATCTGGCAAGAAAAATATCTTTTTATTTTGCTTTAGTGCATAATCCATTATTTTTTTTGCATTAGAACTAGTGCATACAACTCCGCCTAACTCGGCTACTTTTGCTTTGACTTCAGCATTTGAGTTAATATATGTAATAGGAAAAACTTCATCTATACCATAGCTTTTTAGAATCTCTATTGACTTATCAAAATATGTATCATCTATCATTCTAGCCATAGAGCAACAAGCAATTTTTGGCATAAAAACCCTCTTTTTTGGTGCTAATATCTTAACACTCTGCCCCATAAACCCAACACCGCAAAATAATACAATGTCCTCATTGCTAGAACTTGCCTTTCTTGCTAACTCTAAACTATCTCCAACTAAGTCTGCTATCTCAACTATGCAATCTTGTTGATAATAATGTGCTACAAGCAAAACATTGTTTTTTTCTTTAAGATTCTTTATTTCCTGTATCATGGCTTACTCCTATATCATTACCAAATAACACCTTATTACCTGATTCTACATTATAATTCCAACCCTTAGTTATCATAACTATGGTAGAACCCATCTCAAAATACCCTATTTCATCACCTTTATTAATCTTTATGTCATCTAATATAATCACACAAGAATCTTTTTTATCTATCAGCTCTGGTGTTATATGTATTTGGATTCTACCGACATTTAACGCACCTATTGCCACAATAAAAAACTCATTATCATAGAAATCAACGCACTCTAGCACAACTCTTTTATTTTTGGTAAAAAGATTTTCAACATTCTTTAGTGCAAAATTATTCACCGGATATAAAGCACCCTTTATAAACCTCACCTTTTTTACTATTAGATTCGTTGGAGCATGGAATCTATGGTAATTACTTGGAGATAAATAGATATTTATAAACTCATAATCATCATCTATGCTTTTATCCAAAAAGTCAGATACAACATACTCTTCTCCCTTTATTTGCAATGCTTTATTGTTTGTGCATTTTCCTACTTCAGTTATCAATCCATCGCTAGGCGAGATTAATACACTTAAATCCTCCAAAAACTCTCTCTCCCTAACCAAAGAACGAGTAAAAAGAGAATTTAAACTCCTATAAGATTCAATGCTATCAAATTCATCTAATGAGATATTAAATAACTTAACATAAGCTTTATTTATAAGAATCTGTAAAGGTGTGAAAAAGCAAAAATGAGAAATATACTCAAATATTTTCGAAATAACCAAAGTCATATCATTCCTTTATCCATATGCATTTATCCTCCAAAGTTGGTCTATTAAGCAAAATCTCAAATGGCTTAAACTTCTCTTTATAGCCCATAGCATAGTGATTTTTTATCCAATAACCAGGATATAAATAAGGTATATTATATGATTTTGCAAATTGTATTTGCTTTAATATAGAATAAGTGCCTATTGAATACTTCTTGAAATCATGGTCATAATAACAATACACAGATGATATAGCATCAGGCAGTATATCAACTAACGCAACACCTATTAGCAAATCCTCAAAATAATAGTCAAACTCATAGCCAAACTCCTCATATCCAGCAACAAATGTATCATAATAATTATCAAGTGTGATTTGAGTGTAATTCCACTTTTTCTTACGATTCATATATCTGTGATATTTGTCATATAGCATTAGATGTTCTTGTGTTACATGAGGTCTATTTATTACAACCTTAATTGGATTTTTTAAGATTCTCTTATGCGATTTACTAAACTCAAAAGCTTGACAATCCTGTCTAATTGTTACACAGGCATTACAAGTAGAGCAAATAGGTACAAAGAAATAATGACCAAACCTTCGCCAACCTCTCTCAAGAAGTGTCATATAAAAGTCATTTGTGCATTGTTTGATATAGAAATATTTCATATTCGATTCTAAGCCTTCTAAGTAACTGCACTTAGATAGGCTATTTTCTAACTCAAAAACTTCCATGAACTCACTTCAAGCCCAAGAGCACATTCTTATCCTCCAAGGCTACATGCCCTTGAAACTCTTTTTTAGCAGTTGTAACTTTATGTAAATAATTTCTAGCTTCTTCATATTTCAATGAAGTTCTTAGCTTCTTATATACATCAGCAGAAGACATAGAATTTATTATCTCAACTGCCTTTTTTCTATCCTTGTGAAACACAGATAGCACATTCCCACTACCAGTATTATAAGCAGCTATAACACAATATTCTTGTGAGAGAGAATTATTTATTCCCTTTAAATACCTAGTAAATAAAATATTTAGATATGTCGAACCATATTGTATATTTGTCTTTGGGGTAAAGAGCATTTCTTTAGTTGGGATTCCATCTGTATTGTTTAATGCCTTATACACATCTCTACCAGCACTTCCGGGCACAACTTGCATAAGCCCATAAGCAGGTATATGACTTACGGCATATGGGTTAAAATGACTTTCTGTCTTTATAATCGCAAAAATCAAAGCTTGTTCTAGCTTATACTCTTTTGCAAATAAAGCAACAAACTCACCATACTTATGCTCACTTTGAATCTCTCTATCTTCAACCATATTAAATTGAACATAATGAGCCTTTTTTTGAACCCCATTTTGGGTAAATTCTTTTGTTTGCAACTTGTTATTTACAAGATAGTCAGCATATTTATTTGCCCTCCAAGGATAAAGCACAGAAACGCCATCATTATCCTTAACTAAGTCTGCTAGATATGGCTTACCAGAATATTCTATATCCTTATCAGAATACAAATCAACACCTTCTGGGTCTTCAGGAGTAAGAAGAGTTGTTACAATAGCTTTGTGCAATGATTGCTTTGGATTCTTCTCATCTAGTGTATATACTGAAATAACACCTTTGTTAAAATCAACTTCGGCACGAGAAAGATAAGAATCTGTATATTTAACATACACATCTTGCGAAGCAGTTGGAGTATTACTTCCCCATTTTTTTGACGCGTTTTGTGTAAGTTTTGTTACTGCTTCTTTAAATCTAATAGGAAGATTTTTAATATCTTCTTCTAGTTTTTGAGGATTTGTAGCATATGATACTGCTTTTTTTATAATTTGTTCTCTAGTTGGTGCTGCTTGTGGATTATAAATTACATCTCTATATCCAAGCAGACAACCACCTAAAAACAAACCGCCAGCTATACTAAATAAACAAAGTTTATAGAATCTCAAGCGTGCAACATCCCCTCTCTTATAGATTTAGAAACATCACTACCCTCAAGTATAGAAGCTAGATACAATCCAAATTCAAGTGCAGTAGCCGGTCCTTGTGAAGTAATAATATTTTTATCATGAATTACAGGCTTTATAGCAGTGTAGTTTTTAGCTTTGATATTCTCTTTAACACTAGGATAGCATGTAAATTGTAGCTCTCCTAGAATATCTAACTTATCCAAAAATAAAGGAGCAGCACAAATAGCAGATATTATTTTTCCTTTCTTGTGAATATTACTTACAATGCTACTAAGCTCATTAGATTCCATCATACCCATAACACCACCATATCCACCTGGCAAAACAACAGCATCAATAGAATCTGCACTAACATTGCTTAACAATTTATCAGCCACTACCTTTACATTTCCTTGAGAAGTAACCTCCAAACTATTACTAATACTAACTAGAGCAACATTGCTACCTGCTCTACGCAAGACATCAACTACGGCTATACATTCTATCTCTTCAAAGCCATTAGCTAAAATAACCATTACATTTTTCATTATTTTACCTTATCTAAATACTCGCCTGTTTCTGTATTTACCCTAATTACATCACCTTCTAGCACATGATATGGCACTTGCACAACCGCACCTGTCTCAAGTGTAGCTGGTTTTTTACCTGCACTTGTTGTATCACCTTTGAAGTTTGGTGGAGTTTCTACTATCTTTAATTCAACACTTTGTGGCACACTAACAGTTATTGCCTTTCCATTATGAAAGAGGATTGACACTGCCATGCCATCTATCATCCACTTAGCAGAATCTGCTACTTGATCCTCACTTAGCCCAATTTGCTCATAGCTTTCATTATCCATAAATTGATAATAATCACCATCATGGTATAAGAACTGCATCGAACGCTCTTGCAAATTTGGCTCATCACATTTATCGCCAGCATGGAAAGTTTTTTCCAACACTCTACCATCCAAAAAAGACTTCATCTTAACTCTAACAAAAGCCGCACCTTTACCAGGCTTTACATGTTGATATTCTGTGATCCTGTATGGAATCCCTTCTAGCTCAACTTTTAAACCCTTTTTCAAATCTCCCATTGAATACGCCATTTATATCCTTTTATTAAATTTTTCCTGCACTGCCTAGAATCTCCATTCTCTCTGCAATAACTTCTCTCATAAAATCCTTTGCAGGAGTGAAGAATTTTCTTAAATCAAACTCGCTTGCATTCTCGTTTGCCACTTTTCTAACTTGCGACATAAAAGCAATTCTTAAATCAGTATCAGTATTAATTTTATTAATACCACCCCTTACTGCTTCTTTTAGAAAATCAAATGGAACACCCTTGCTACCTTTTAAGTCTCCACCAGTGTTTAAAAATGCCTCCCTAACATTATCAGGAATCGCACTTGCACCATGAAGAACTAATGGAATCTTGGTTAATTTCTTAACTTCAATCAACCTCTCAAAGTCTAATTTTGGCTCACCTTTAAACTTAAAAGCCCCATGACTAGTGCCAATCGCAGGAGCTAGAAAATCAACATTAGACTCTCTTACAAACTCTTCTGCTTCTTTTGGATTTACAAGACATGCATCTTTTTCATCTACAGAGATATTATCTTCAATGCCCATTAGCCTACCAAGCTCTGCTTCTACGCTAACTCCAGCATTATGTGCTACTTCTACCACTCTTTTTGTCTCATGTAAATTTTCTGCAAATGGGTGATGAGAAGCATCAATCATTACAGAAGTAAATCCAGCACGAATCGCCTTTATACATGATTCAAAGCTCGTCCCATGATCTAGGTGCAATGCAACGGGAATATGCGGATAACGATTAGCTAGAATTTTAACCATTCCAACAGCCATATCAATACCCATATACTTAATAGCTCCCTCACTTGCTTGAACGATAATTGGAGAGCTTTTTTTATCTGCTGCTTCAAAGATAGTGCTTAGCATTTCATAATTTACAAAGTTAAATGCTCCAACGCCGTAATTTTCAATATTAGCTTTACTTAGAATCTCACTACCACTAACTAGCATATTCTTACTTTACTAACTCGATTTTTGCTTTAGATCTTAGTTCCTCACCCTCTTTTTTGGTATTTTCTTGGAACTTTTTTAGCTTTAAGTTTTGTTCAATTTGCTTTTCTACATCTTTTAGAGCTAAAGTAGAAGTAGCCTTCTTATCTTCAGCATAGATAATGTGATAGCCAAATTGTGTTTTAACAGGGCTTTGAGTGAAGCTTCCTTTTTTAAGCTTAAATGCAGCATCGGCAAATTCAGGCACAACCTGCCCCTTAGCTATCCAGCCTAGAGAACCACCATTTTGTGCTGAACCATCTTTTGACTTAGCTCTTGCTATTTCTGAAAATTTAGCTTCAACATTTTTTCCTGCTTTTTTTAATTCTGCAATTATATCCTTTGCTTCTTTTTCATTATTTACTAGGATATGCTTTGCTTTTACAGATTCTGGTTGGACAAATTTATCTTTATTGTCATTATAGAATTTCTTTATTTCTGCATTAGAAACTTTAGTTTTCTCAACCTCTTTTCTCATCCATATTTCAAGCATTAAATCTTCTTCTACACTAGCCATTGCTTCTTTGTATTCTTTAGAGTTTTGAATCTTATCTTTCTTAGCCTCATCAATTAGTAGTTTTCTTTCTATTGCTTGATTTATTACTTGTGTTTTCATCTCTTCTGGTAATTGCTCAAAAGAAACTCCCGGCATAGCTCTCATTAGTGCTGCTACATCTTTTTCTGTTATTTCATCTCCATTTACCTTAGCAAAAGTCTTTGCATTTGCAATCCCGCCTAGAAGTGCAACTGATAATACTGAACTTAAAACTGCTTTTTTCATGTGTTCTACCTCATTTAAAATTTTGCAAAATTTTACTTATTATTGTTTAATGTTTAATTAACAAAACCATTCTCATTACTCTTTTATTGGCAATAAAACAGAATTCAAAACACTTAGTGCTTCATATCTTATTATCTTTGCTTCCATACTTTGAAAATATAGCTCCATATTGCTAGGTGTTAATATATTAGTTTTATGTCTAATTGAATCTATATGCATGGAGTTTAAATCCATGTCATAATGTTCAGAATCTCTGTAGCTTTCAATATTATCTGCATAATCTAAATCATCAAACCCATAAACATATGCATTAGGATATTTACTAATCTCTACAATTAACCATTTATAAAACTCTCTATTTTTTACAAACGCATCTTTACTGTCTACTCTATAATGAAATTTAGAATAAGTAGGGATAATTAGATGAAACTTGGTTTGTGGATTCTGCTTAATATATTTGATGAGTGAATTATTAGCTAGGTTTTGTAGTTTTGTAAAATCATGTGTTGTATTTTTAGTTTCAAAAGGCTATATTTTTATGTTTTTGAAATATTTTATAGCCTCTTGCCTATCGTATTTTAGCCAATTTTCAACTCCGCCAAACATATGCCTAAAATCACTATCTAGTCCCCATCTTGCAAGCTTAATAAATCTTCTTTGTCCACGCAATTTACACTAGTTTGCCATAGCATGACACATAATTTATATATATATTTTAAAATCATCTAAGTAATTTTCATCATAAAGAAATCTAAACTCATTTTTATATTTGGCATTTTCAAATGGATCTAGTGAGTAAATGATGCTTTTAGGATTCTTCACTCTAAATAGATAATCTAAAATTACCCCTCTTTCATCAAAAGTAGATGAAGGAGCAGATATATTAACCCAATTTCCACCTAGCTTTTCATTTGCTTCTAATGAATCTGTATTCTCCAGCATGAAAGTTACAACAATACATGAATCAAAGTCATAATTTTGAATAATCCCTCTAGCGCTTAAACACATATCAGTAAAAAATGTCTTATCTCTAAAATATGGCTTATGATAAATTTGCAAAGGATCATATAAATACATCACAAAACCCATAACTAATAACATAAACAAAGGAAAAACTATAGAGACAATAATAAAAATTCTTGCAAAATATTGTTTTATTTAAAAAAAAACAAAGTTAGAAGTCTAAAGTTTTCTAAGAAAAATGTCGTATATTTGAATATAAATAGCAATAAAAGATTAA
>NZ_JAQHXS010000011.1:0-43755 GCF_027859275.1 Helicobacter sp. WB40
ATATTATCATTTATGGCTTTAGCCATAGAACCAAATTCATCATTAGATGTTATAGCTATTGGTTTAGGAGCTTGTTTAGTTTCATAGTTTATGTATTTAAAGAATGAAAGTAGACCTTGTTGGATAGTTGATAAATGTTTTAAATTTAAACTAATTAAAAATTTAATTAAAATCAAAGCAACAACTATCGACAACACCCCGACTAAAAGCTGTTTAAAAAATATATCTTCTATCGTATTTGTATAGACACTTTCAGCCATAATTGAACACACATAATATTTTGACATTTTTGGAGATTCGCATATAACTGCTCTATTACCACCCTCACCATCATCTATTATTAATGTTTCTTTTGATATTTTCCCATCTTTGCCCTCTGGTGTTTGCAAATATGCTTCCATTATGTTTTCTGCTAACTTTGTTTTCTGTAGCATTTTACCAACTTCTTCACTAAACATAACAGTACCATCTTTTGCCAAAACAACACTATAACCATCTCTTGATTTGCCCATACTAAGAACATTTGCAGAATATTCAGATAAATCATAATTACCGCCAACAGCACCTATGAATTTACCATTTGATACAATTGGATACGAATATGACATTGAAGGGGCTTTTAAACTAGGAGCAATATATGGATCTGATACAAAAACTTCATTTGGATTATTTTTTACTTCTTTATACCAAGTCCTGCCTCTAGGATCATACCCATCTGCTGGCGTCTGATGATTTCCATTAGATCTTATCATACTACCATCTTCAAATCCCGCATAAAATACAGCAAAGTTACTAGCTTCACCAACACTTTTCACAACAGAATATATTTCTTGTAATGTCATATTTGGATTTCTTGCAATCTCATTAGCTGCAGCTTTAACTGCATTACGCTTTACATAATCATAATATGAAAAGAAAATTACAATATCGTCAACCGTTTTTGTTTGAATTTGTGTCAATAAATCATATGCATTTCTTTTTGACTGAAAATAACTATAGCCACTAACTACTATCAAAACAAGCACAATAAATATACCCATATACATTGTCAACTTATTTGAAATTCCTTTAAACATAGCTCTCCCCTTATATATAAATTAAGTAATGAAAAATATCTACAATAATCTAAACCAAGCTATTAAAAGCTTGGGATAATAGCACCTTTGTATTGTTCATTTATATAATTTTTAATTGTATCACTTTGTAGAACTTTAACTAACTTCTGAATATTTTCATCATTTTCTCTACCCTCTTTTACAACCAAAATATTAGAATATGGGGATTCTTTATCTTCAATTGCTATTGCATCTTGCAGAGGATTTAGATTTGCCAAAAGTGCGAAATTTGTATTAATAACCGAGATTGTAACATCATCTAGCGTCCTAGTTAATTGTGGTGCATCAACCTCTTTAAAGCTCAAATTTCTATCATTTTGTATAACATCTTGTGGAGACACTAAATTCCCTTCTGATAGCTTGATAATACCTTCTTTTTCTAAGATTCTCAATGCTCTAGAACCATTTGATGGATCATTTGGTATTGTAACTACATCTCCATCTTTTAGCTCATCTAGGCTTTTAATTTTTTTAGAATAAACACCCATTGGCTCTAAGTGGATACTAGCAACGCTTACTAGCTTTGTCCCCTTCTCTGCATTAAAAGAATCCAAATAAGGCTTATGCTGGAAAAAATTTGCATCTAAAGATCCATCTTCAAGTGATAAATTAGGAGTTACATAGTCTGTAAATTCTTTAATTTCTAAACTAACACCCTCTTTTTCTAATAATGGAACAACCTGTGAAAGTATCGTAGCATGCGGCTCTGGAGTAGCTCCAACTATTAACTTTGCACTTCCTTTAGTGTCAGCACTAGAATCAGAATCCCCTCCGCACGCTATAAAAAAAACAGCCAAAAAAACTCCAAACACCGAAAATAACAATTTATTTAACATCAAAACCCCTTACAGTTAAAATCATCGTTTTAATTTCCTATATAAAAAATCACCAAAACTTTGGATTAATTGAACTAAGAAGATTAAAATCAACACAGTATATAACATAATATCGCTTTGAAATCTATAATAACCATATTTTATAGCAACATCGCCAAGTCCTCCACCGCCTACTGCACCAGCCATAGCACTAAAGCCAATGACAAGTATTAAAGCAAGTGTAATGCCAGATACAATGCTGGGTAATGCCTCTATAAACATTACTCTAAAAATGATTTGCAAATTACTAGCCCCAAAACTAAGTGAAGCTTCAATAACACCCCTATCAACCTCTTTTAATGCAGATTCTATTATTCTAACTATAAATGGTGCAGCACCAATACTTAAAGGAACAATAGCGGCACTAGCACCTATACTTTTTCCTATTAGCCATTGCGTAAATGGAAATAACACAACCATCAAAATCAAAAAAGGAAAAGACCTAAGAGTATTTGTAATAGTATCTAGCACAACAAATATGGCTCTATTTGGAGATAGTCCATTTGGTGCATGTAACACAAGCAAAATAGCGGGAATAATCGCTAAAGCAGTAGCAATTGTAGTTGCTACAATACTCATATAAAGAGTATCAATTGTAGCTTCTAATAATATATTTAACAATTTATAATCCATAACAATCCTTATCTAAAATCATATTTATATTCCTCATAATATTTCTCTAGCTTTTCTTTCTTACAATCTTTTACAAAAAATATCCCAAGAGTATCTACTCTATCGATACATTCTAAAAACTCAAGCAAACAACCATAAATTTCCAATCTATCAAAAAAATCATGAATGATTATCTTAGAATTTGGATAGTGTTTGATAGACTTCAATGCACACGCTACCCTAAACCTGCCATCTACAAAAATAGTATCAATTTCGCCCCCCCCCCCACTATTAATCGCATTAAATATAGCAGAAGAATACGATGAAAAAGAAGCTTTGCTACTATCATCTACTGGCACTCCCCACTCTTTAGCAGCACCTATATTTACATGAAAAATATTTAATCTATTGCCAAAAATCATTAAATTATTTAATAATTGCCTTGCAAAATTAAAATCAGATTCAACGCTAATTACATTAGCTTCAGTTAGATAAAACATATTAAATGTGCTACCTCCACAACCAAACTCTAAATAACTCTTTAAATCTAAAGTATGCTTTGTAAATAAATTTATCTCCCTTGTAGTTGCATGCATTATATTTGTTGTAATCACCGACATAAAATCCCTTAATCAACTATTTCCCAATTTGTCCCATGTGTGCTTAGGTAACTAAAGACTTTCTCTTTTATATCCTCTTGTATATTTATAACAAGCACACCAAGTGCGATACCACCAAAAGATTCTAAATTCCCCCATACTATGTTACAATCTATATCAAGCTCTCTTGCCATTTTTGTGATAATTGGATTGCTTGCTACTTCCTTTGGAAAATAGATTCTTATATTAACCCCGCTACTTGGTAATATCTCATTTTCTCCCAAAAACTCTCTCATTTTTTTGTCTGGTTCTAGGAATAGCGATTCAATGCTTCCGCATTTTAGAATCTCTCCATTTTCCATAAATGCAGCCTCGCTACATATCTTTTTTACAACTTCCATTTCATGTGTAACAATAACAATTGTGACACCAAGCTTTTCTTTAATTTCTAGCAATAAATCTAAAATAGAACTTGTAATTAGTGGATCAAGCGCACTTGTCGCCTCATCACTAAGAAGTAATTTAGGATTCATAACCAATGCCCTAGCGATAGCTACTCTTTGCTTTTGACCTCCACTAAGCTCACTTGGATAATGCTTGGCCCTATCTTTTAGCCCAACTAGCTCAAGTAGATTATAGATTCTATCTTTATCTATCTTCTCTCCCCAACATTCTAGTGGCAAGATTATATTTTCATACACACTTTTCCTATCCATAAGCGAAAAATGCTGAAAAATCATGCCAATATTTTTGCGTAACTTTCGCAAAGATTCCTTTTTTAGAGATGTAACTTCAACTCCATCTATTTTAATACTACCACTATTTATACCCTCAAGCCCGTTAAATGTCCTAAGCAATGTGCTCTTCCCAGCACCACTATGTCCTACAAGACCAAAAATTGAACCTTGCTTTATACTTAAATTAATATTTTTTAAAACTTCCAGTTTGCCATATTTTTTATAAACTTGATTTACTTCGATGAAATTCATGCTTTTCCAATTTTTAAGATTGCGTATTTTAGCAAAAATTATATGTTTATGTTAAAATACCACACTTTATTCAATGCAATAGGAGTTGCTATGGAAGAAAATGAATTGAACACACTTTTAGAAGGTATAGATAAGCTACTTGAAGAATATAAGCTCTTTAAAGAAGAAAATCAACAATTAAGACAACAAATTGTATTGCTAAAAGCAGAAAATGAAGCAAAAAAATCAGAAATAAACTCGCTTTGTGATGAGATAAATGAAAAAGATAGGATCCTAGAAACTCAAAACAAAGAGTTAGCAGTAATCAAGGATAAGATTCAAAGTGTGATTAAGGGTTGATTATGGATAGTCCATTTCGCGTTTGTATCTATGGAAGATTCTATGAAATACCTTCAAAGGATATATCAAGCGAAACTTTAGCTAAACTAAAAAATCTAGCAGACGATAGTGGCAATGTGAATCCTCGCGATTTGCTAGTAGCATTTTTAGAGTCAAGCGAAGAAACACAAAGCTTAAAACAAAACATACAATGTGCTATCACAAAGTTAAAAAGCAGATAATTGTTCTACTATAAAATATTACCACTAAAACATAATCTACAAGAGCTAACATACTATTCTAAAATACCACTAAAAATAGGACAAATAGTAGAAGTAGAGTTAATAAACAAGATAATACATGGTGTTGTATTTTTAGAATCTAATAAACCAAATTTTGAATGCAAAGAGGCAGTTGCAAGCGAATATTTTCTAAGCAAGATTCAATTATCAATAGCAGAATTTATTACTAGTTATTATTTTACAACAAGAGCCATTAGCTATGGGCTATTTACACCATTTAAAAACAAAGATACAAAGCTAGATTCCATAGAATTCAAACTACAAAGCCTAAGCCAAGCACAAAATTTGGCACTAAACTTCATAAAAGATAGACAAAGCACACTTTTATTTGGTGATACTGGAAGTGGCAAAACAGAAATATACATACATTTAATAAATGAAGCACTAAAAAATAGACAAAATGCAATCTTTCTAATGCCTGAAATCTCGCTAACACCACAAATGGAAAAGAGACTAAAGGCGGTTTTTGGGGACATTTTAGCCTTTTGGCATTCAAAAGTTAGCAAAAAAAAGAAAAATGAAATACTAAACTTAATTTATGATAATAAAATAAGAATCTTAGCTGGTGCAAGATCTGCATTGTTTTTGCCAATACACTCTTTAGGGCTAATAATAATCGATGAAGAGCATGATGATGCATACAAATCAAGCTCAAACCCAACATACCACGCAAGAGATGTAGCACTCTATCTTGCACAAAAACATAATATAAAAATACTTCTAGGATCTGCAACACCAAGCCTCTCTACATATTATAGATTCAAAGAAAATAATTCTATGTATAGACTAAAAGGCACTTACTATAATTCAAACAAAAAATTCGTATTTTGTGAAAATAGTGAAGATAAAATAATTATAAACTCACTACAAAACACCATAGATTCAAATAATCAAGCAATAGTATTTCTCCCAACTAGGGCAAATTTCAAATACTTAATATGCAAATCTTGTAGCACTAGCATACACTGCCCAAATTGTAGCGTTGGAATGAGTTTGCACTTAAAAAATAAAAAACTAAAATGCCACTATTGCCAACACACACAAGAAATCCCACAAAGATGTCCTTGTGGAGGTGAATTAAGTAGCCAAAGAATAGGCACACAAGAATATGTAAAATATCTACAAAGCAATCTAAAAGATTCAAAAATTCAATGCTTTGATAGAGATGAGATAACAACACAAAAAAAACTAACACACATTCTTAATGAGTTTAACAAAAGAAAAATAGATATTTTAGTTGGCACTCAAATGTTATCAAAAGGACATGATTATCACAATGTAAAACTAAGTGTAATTTTAGGCATAGATTACATAGCTCAAAGCTGTGATTATAGGGCAAATGAAAAAGCAATATCTTTACTATTGCAACTAGCTGGACGAAGCGGAAGAAAAGATTCTGGATTAGTTCTAATTCAAAGCAAAAATAAAGAATACTTACAAAATTATCTGCAAGATTACGAATCTTTTTTAAAAGATGAATTACTAATTAGAGAGCACCTATACCCACCATATATGCGTTTAGCACTTGTAAAAATCTCACACATAAACAAAGATAAAGCGATTTTAATAATGGAAAAATTAATCTCCAAAATAAAACAGAATCTAAAAAGCAAGACAACAATAGTAGGATATGGGGAATCTCCAATTCAAAAGTTATCCAACAAATGGAGATTTAGTATCATGCTAAGAAGTACAGAAGCAAAGAATCTGCATGATTCTTTGCTAATATTGCGTGGAGAGAATTGCACAATCGATATAGATCCTATTGATTTTGTATAAAATACCTATAATACATATCTAGCGTTATTAAAAAGCTATGAGATGATACTGGAGAGATAGCGCCAAAATTTACATTTTATGTGCAATAACAAGTATATTCTGCCTATACCAATTATATATTTGCATTGTTCCAAAATTTAGTATTATAAAGTCATAACATACATAATCATTACTAGCAAACAAATTAGCCCAATACGCTGGTGGTTGCTCATTTACATGATGAGTTCCACCTTGGAGAGGAATTGCAGCTGAAAAAATTATAATATAAGATAAACTAGTTAATAAATTTATGAAATTTTGAGCATATTTTACTTCAAAATGTTCTGCAACTTCTAAGCTCTCTGCTACATCAAAGGGCTTAATCCTCCCACCCCCCCCCCCCGCATACTAGAGGCTTTATAAGTTTCATTATTATTTAAAGATTCTAAGATTTTTTGATAATCATTTGTTAGATTTACTTGTTGATAATTTGATTTTGGGATAAAAAACATAGAATCTTCCATATTATTCCCATCAATACCAAACACCCTAATAGAAGAATCAAACTCGCTCCAAGCTTTAAGCCAAGTGCCAACGCACAACCAACATCAATGACACTTTTTGGTTACAAAAAATTTATTGTGTGTATTGCAGATCTATAACTGCCTTCTGCTTGTTTGTAAAATTATTCATCATAAATTTTTACAATATTTTCTAGTTCCATTATAATCTCCAAAATTTTTGGAGATTAATCATGCTAATGTGCTACTGCCTCGCTTATACCAACTCCGCTCTGTGCTCTAAAATCTTGTGCTTCAAATCCTGCTCTATCGATTGTAGCTCGTTTTGAATTATCAAGTTTAGAAATAACATAAATTAACACAAAAGTAAGTGGCATAGAAAAAATAGCCGGGTGATCATATGGGAAGATAGCCTCTTCAAATCCAAAGCTCTTCACCCAAATGCTAGGGCTTAAGACAACTAATACAACCACAAAAATAAGTCCTATTAACCCACCAAAAAATGCACCTTTTGTAGTTAATTCTTTCCAATATATGCTAAGTAATAATATAGGAAAATTGACACTAGCTGCTATGGCAAATGCCAATCCAACGGTAAAAGCTACATTTTGCTTCTCAAAAATAATCCCTAAAAATATCGCCAAGATTCCAATGCCAATTGTTGCAATTTTGGTAACCTTCATCTCTAACTTTGGATCGCATTCTCCATTTTTACACACATTTACAAACAAATCATGACTTATAGCTCCAGCACCAGAAATAGCAAGTCCAGCAACTACTGCCAAAATAGTAGCAAATGCAACTGCAGAGATGAATCCTAAAAATAAATCACCGCCAATCACTTGTGCTAAAGTAACAGCAATCATATTTGAAATACCATTGTAGCTTCCATCTTCGTTTAAGAAGTTTGGATTCCCAAGCAATAATGCAATAGCACCAAAGCCAATAATAAATGTAAGGATATAAAAATATCCTATAAGACCGGTTGCATAAAATACTGACTTTCTAGCCTCTTTTGCGTCTTTAACCGTGAAAAATCTCATTAAAATATGAGGAAGCCCAGCAGTTCCAAACATCAAAGCAAGTCCTAAAGAAACAGCAGAAATAGTATCAGGCAAAAATCCTCCAGGTAACATTATTTTCTCACCTTGAGGGTGATTTTTCACCGCTTCTGCAAAGTAATAACTAAGATCAAATTTGGTTAAATATAAAATCATAATCGACATAAAAGTCGCTCCACCAAGCAATAAAATAGCTTTAATAATTTGCACCCAAGTTGTCGCATGCATACCACCAAATACAACATAGCAAATCATTAAAATTCCAACCAAAATAACAGCAGTAGCATACGGAAGCCCAAATAACACTTGTATTAGTTGCCCTGCACCAACCATTTGTGCGATTAAATAAAATACAATTACGCTAAGTGCAGAAATAGCAGATATAACTCTAATGGGCTTTGAATCTAATCTATATGCAGTAATATCTGCAAATGTGAATTTCCCTAGATTTCTGAATTTTTCAGCAATCAAAAACAAAATAATAGGCCAACCAGCCAAAAAACCAATAGAATAAATAAGCCCATCAAAACCATTTGTAAAAACAAGTGCAGTAATCCCCAAAAAACTAGCCGCACTCATAAAGTCTCCTGCAATAGCAGTTCCATTTTGCAATCCTGTGATATTACCACCTGCAGTGTAAAAACCACTTGCACTTTGTGATTTTTTGTTTGAATAAAAAGTAATTCCCAAAGTCGCAAGAACAAATATCACAAACATACTAACTGCAATAGGATTGAAGCTAGACATACCAGCACTACCCACATCAACAGCAGCACCAAAAACACTTGAAATACTAATAATAAATCCTAACAATATTTTATTCATAATTTTCCCTCTCTTTTGTTTTGCCTAGCTTCAAATCATCTAAAGCACCACTTTTTTCCAAATCCTCTATAACTTCTTGTTGAACTTTGTCAAAATATTTATTTGCAAAAAATGTATAAAGTCCGGTTGTTAAAATACATAAGATTATTAAAAAAATACCAACCATAATCCCAAGCGTAATGGAGCTAGGTCCAAGCCTATAACCCAACACATCGGGAAACAATCCAATTCCAGCTACAAAAACATAGTAACATATAAGCACTACTATTGATAGTGTAATGGCAACTTTGTTTCTTAAAGTAACAAATCTCTTAAATTTATTTATAGATTCGTAATAATTGCTATTGCGCTCCATTAATACTCCTTTGTTATTAGGTTTAATAATATCCTACACTAATTTATACTAATAGTAATTGAATCTAGCTTACTTTTTGAAAATAGTTTTATATATGTTTAGTAGAGTAACAAGTATATTTATATGAGTAATAAAGTAACATATAAATGTTACTTTACAATTAGAATCGGTATAGGAGACTTTTCAGAGAAACTACTTTGATTGCTTGAAAAAATACTATTCCAAATACTACTCTCACTATGTCCTATCGCCAATAAATCATAATCTTTAGAATACTCTAGCACTTCCTCTACTGCTTCACCTTCTAGCATAACACTTGTAACATCAATATTATTATTTCTAAAAATATCAACAAACTTTTCTAATAGCTTACTACTTTCTTTGTTTTCTTTGTTTTCTATCTCTTCATATGCTGCAAGTGCTGCCTCTCCATATAGCATTATTGGCGTTTTTACATGCACTAAAGTAATGCTAAAGCGTTCATCTTTCCCAAAAAAATCAACAATAAAACTAGCAGCCTTTTGACACGCCTTTGTATCATCAATTGCAAATAAAATCTTTTTCATAACCCCTCCTAATTTATGTAATTAGATTCTATTTTGCCCCATAAACTTTTAAAAGGCAATATTTTAATTTGATCTTTACTTTCTATATCACATCTATCTTGTGAAAAAATAGCAATAGCACTACTTCTAAAAATAGGCAAAATCTCCCCAGAGGTATAACCCCTAACCACACTAAACTCTCCATTTTTAATATCTCCAAGCATAGCTTCTACTCTATTTTTTTTTCTAAAAGATTCAGTATTTTTTAGAGATATATATTGCAAATAATGTGCACTAGCACCACTAAGCTGCCTTAAAAATGGAATAATTAAAAACTTTAACAACACACAAGAAGCTAAAGGATTCCCTGGTAATGCTACTATAAACTTATCCCTATTTTTACTTCTATATTTTGATACCATTATTGGTTTTCCTGGTTTAATATTTATAAAATCAACTATAAACTCACCATTTTCACTTAGAATCTCGCGCATAAAATCAGCCTCGCCTTTACTAGCTCCACCAGTTGTAAAAATCACATCATAAGCACTATCTAAAATAGCCCTTATACTATCCTTATCATCTCTTAATACTCCACCATAGCTACACTCTATACCAACTTCTTTTAGATTCTCTATTATCATTGTTGTATTTGAGTTATATATTTGATAGTCAGCTGCACTCTCCCACGGCTCTTTTAGCTCATCTCCACTAGAAAAAACACAAATTTTTAGCTTCTCATACACACTAGCATGACTTATGCCTTGTGAAGCTAGAATCATTAATGCACTTGAATCTAACTCATCTCCAACACTTAAGAGTATATTTCCCTTGCTTACTTCTTCTCCCATAATGCGAATATTTTGTCCCTTTTGATATTCTTTATTTAATACTATCTTCTCTGCACTAAAGCCCCCTTCTACCTCTTCAAATGGCACTACAAAGTCTGCGCCATTAGGTATCTTTGCTCCTGTCATTATTTTTATAGATTCTCCACTTTTAATGCTAAGAGAAGAAAAATCACCAGCTAGTATCGTTCCTATCACTTTGCTTTGTCTATCACTTAGACAACAAGCAAAGCCATCCATAGCAGAATTATCAAACGCAGGTAAAGACTTTTGGCAAATAATGTCCTCACTTAAAATTCGTTTATTTAAACTAGATAGAGGCAAAATTTGTGTCTCTAGCTTAAAGTTTCTACCGGCTAATTCTAATGCTTTTATCGCTTGTGTTAATTCCATGTTTATCCTTGTAGTTTTTTTAATTGTAAAAAATTATTAGCTATCTTTACTGCACTTTCTTTTATTGTTGTATCATCTATATTTTGATTGTTAAAGCTAAGACATAAAAGCTCTCTAGCCCTATCTTCACTAAACCCCATAAGTCGCAAAACAAAAGAAGGACTAGAAAAGCCATATAAACAATCAACCCCATTAATTAAAGATATATCATCAAAAAGCAAACTTTGAATGAGATTTCTAGCCCTACTAGATACAAGCCCCAATGGTAGCGTATTTTTTGGCGTGTTGTAGAATCTATACACATCATCATGCAATATTTCTTTTATATGCTCAAAAAATCTACAAGCATAGTCTATACCGCTACATTCTTGCTTTAGCGATATTGCTTTTATGAATACTTCATACAAATTTTCTATCTCTAAATACATACTTAAAGCACTAAGCCCAAAAAAATCACTCTTTTTACTGCACAAGATTCCATATCCTCTAAGAACCCCTAGATTTTCACCATTTATAAGCATGAAATTTGCATTTTTTGGTAGTGGCAAATTTAGTGCTAATGCATAGCTAATATCCCAAACACTAAAGCAAGAATGAAGTATTTCATCTAAATATAGATTCGAAGTTAAAATATCTTCATTTAAATACGGAACAAAAAAACACTTAACTCCATTAGAGAGTGCCTCTCTTACTCCGCTTTCAACACTTCCATTATCGATATTTGGGATAATTTGTATGCAATTATTATGTGTTCTTGAGGCTTCATATAGCATTTTATTTGCACTTGCAATTACTCCAACTCTACCATAAGCCTCACATAAACTAAGCAAGAAAGAAAAAGATTCCAAACTAAAACTAAAAGGGCGCGATATAGCACAATGCAAAGTCTCGCTTAAAGCTTGATTGTCTTTTTTGGATTTTTGTTGTGCATTTGGCGTGATACTTAGCATATTTACTCTATCTCCACCAAGCATATTTATTAGTTCTCTATTAAGCGGTGGATTATGCAAAAAATCAAACATCAACTATCCTTTAATGTCCTTGTTCCATTGGTGTTTATAATATCTGAAAAACTATCAAGATAATCAAGATATGCAATTAAATATTTTCTACTTAATGGAAAATGTCTCTTAAAATTATTAATATCCAAATATCCTTCATTTTTTATAATAGACCTCATCTCTTCAAGTAGCTTAGATAACGCACTAGATGTAATAAATAGCTTATGACTAAGTCTTAATACCTTCTTTTCTTTAGTTAGAATCTTTAAAGCATCATCACCTGTTTTTCTATCAATATCTAAAACATCATAAATATTATATGGTGCAAGTGGTTCATACTCTTGGGTAAGTAGCATAGAGTATATTTCATTATACACATAACTATGCACACTATCATTAAAGCTAGGAGATACAAAAAAAAATTCTTTTTTAACAACTAGTTTATCGCTAATTGCACACTCTAAAGCAAGTGCAGCAAGATTTTCCGATACCCATGAGTATTTTTGGGTTAATAGTGTGCTTGATAGAAGTGCTTTTTTATTCTTGTGTAATATTTCTTTAATATATCCTAGCACAACATCTATACTGCTTTTTGGATATACGACTAAATTTAGGCTATCTACATAGCAATTCTCCAAAGTATTAGCAATATTTAGTGCTTCTTCTTTTGAGATTGCAAATCTTTGTGTAGCACTAAGAAGTCCAAATCCTTTTTTATGCACTTCTAAAAGCAACAAAAACGCATTTTTAAAATCTCTTTTATATAAAAGCTTTACACAATGTAATTTTTGAGACTTCTTCATAGGATCTGCTATTGCTCCAAGTATGCTACCGCCACCTAGTGTTACATTATCATCTCTTATTATGAATCTCTCTCCAAAAATTGCAAAAATCTTTTGTTGCGTTTTTATTGTTGCATACTTTTTAGAATCATCTAAAAACAAGATTCTAGCGTTGCACTTTAATGCACCTATATAAAATATTACATCACTATTATGTGCTACATCACTAAAGAGTTCAATACTAACTTCTAAAGTATCAAATCCCCTAAAATAGCCCTTCTTTGTTAGCAAATCGCCTCTTTTTAGCTCATTATGTGATACTCCACTTAAGTTTATAGCAACTCTCTCTCCAATGTTTGCTACTTTTAGATACTCGCCATGGTTTTGTATATTTTTTATATTTAATGCCCTATTTAAATTACAACACCAAATTTTATCTTCTAAAGCCAACCTTCCATCAAGCAATGTCCCACTTACAACACAACCTATACCCTTTAGCGTAAATACCCTATCTATGTAATATCTAAAAACATCTAAATTTCTATGAATCTTATTTGGTAGTGAGAATAGATAATTTTTTAAAGATTCAATGCTTTTTTTATCATGTATTGAAGTGTGAAATATTTTTAAAGGAGAGATTAGCTCTAGTATCTCATTTGTCGCATTTGTAGTATCTATATCTTCTAAATCACATTTTGTAAAAACAACTATAAAGCTACTAACTCCAAGCAATTTTGCAATTTTTATATGCTCTATACTTTGTGGCTTAAGCCCTTCATTTGCAGCTACTACAAGCATACAATAGTCCATACCAAACGCACCTGCTATCATATGCTTTACTAGCTTCTCATGTCCAGGCACATCGATAAAAGAAATATTTTTATTATTGCTTAGACAATTAGAGAAGCTCAAATCAAGCGTGATTCCTCTTTCTTGCTCTTCCTTTCTGCTATCTCCCCAAAAACCATTTATAGCCTCTATTAGACTTGTCTTTCCATGGTCTATATGTCCAATAGTGCCTATAATTAAATTTTGCATTCCTCTAAAACCTCTTTTATTTTTAGAAAATCTCTATCAAATATCGTTCGTATATCAAGTATAACTGCACCATTTTCTATCCTAGCAATTATTCCACTATCTCGCAAATACCTCTCAAGCTCTGATTCATCTTTACTTACAAGCGAGATTCCAAATGATTTTAACTGCTTATTTGGCATAGCACCACCACCGCTATAACCTATTGCCTCAATTATTGTGGCATTGTATTTTTTTGGCAACATTTCATATAAAGTTCTTGCTCTTTTTTCAAGCTCATCTAATGTATAGCTCAACATTTTTGCAGTTGGTATTTTGTCTATATCACCCTTTAAATAACAAAGTAGCGTAGATTCCAAAAGACAAATAGTAAATTTATCCACCCTTAGCATACGCAAAAGCTGGTTTTTCTTTAATTGGTCTATATATTTTTTTTTGCCAAATATAATCCCTGCTTGCGCTCCGCCTAAAAGCTTATCTCCACTAAAACTAACTAGGCTTGGTTTTAGTTTAGCTATTGTCTCTAAAGAATCTTCACATACATTAAAATTACTACTAGTTTCTAAAAATCCGCTTCCCAAATCGTAATAATCTAAAATATCATGCTTATTTGATAGTAAAATTAATTCCTCAAATGAAACTTCACTACTAAATCCAACTATGTCGTAATTTGATTTATGAGCCTTAAAAATCATTGCAGTATTTTGGTTAATAGCTTCTTGGTAGTCCAAAATATTTGTCTTATTTGTTGTGCCAACTTCTTTTAAAATCGCACCAGCATTTTCCATAACTTGAGGAATCCTAAAGCTTCCACCTATCTCTACTAGCTCACCTCTTGAGATTATCACCTCTTTATTTTTTGCAAATGTATTTAGTATTAAAAAAACAGCAGCTGCATTATTATTTACAACAAGGACATCTTCGCATTCTAACAAATTTACAAAAATCTCTTTAAGGTGTATATATCGCTCACTTCTCTTGGCTAATTTTTCATCATATTCTAAATTGTTATAAGCACTCAAAACATGCTTTGCTTCATCTAATAATTCTTCGGAAAATACACTTCTTCCTAAATTTGTATGCACAACAATTCCAGTAGCATTAATAAGTGGCTTTAATGATTTTCTAAAGACAGATTCATAGATTTTTGATATTTCAAGCACACATTCATCAATGCTTAAAATCTTGCTACCCTTAAGTAATTCTTGCCTATAAATCTCTAAAAATTTATTTATACACTTTTTTAAAAATCCTCTATTAAACCCAACAAAAGATTCATGCTCTAATAATTTGTCAATTTTAGGAATATTCCTAAAGACTTCTTTATCTATAGTTTCCATCAGCACCCATTCTCAAGCTTCCATTATGGATTATATGAGGGCTATTACTTGCCTTACGCATAAATAATGGTTCTAATAACTCTAGCAGTCTATCTGTGCTAGCTTCTATATCTAGTTGTTTTTCTGCTTCTTCAAACTCTTTGCTAAAATCACTCTTTAGTACTTTTTTGATCGCAGAAACCCATGGCTTAATTTCTTCATTAGTAGGGATTCTTAGATGGTCTTCTTTACATGCTTCAGGCACTGCTACTGCTATACCTGCTCCTGCCATTGCTTCTTCCATACCGCCATTTCCACCACTTATTACGCATGGGACTTTATTTAGCACTGCCTCACTTATAACTCTACCCCAAGATTCATAAGCTATAGATGGAGCTAATAATACCTTTGTTCTTTTATAAACTTCTTTCATATTATTTGTAGCTTTCATAAAATCAACATTTGTAAATTGTTGAGGCTTGTATGGACACTTTTCTTTATTGCTTGATAAATGCATTAAAGGCAAAGCTTCAACAAAACTAACCCTAGTATCAATTACTAAAAACTTTAAATCAGGTAACTCTTTTTTGCAAACTTCAGCTATTTTTGCAAAGATAGTAGCACCCTTACTTGGTGAAGGATTTACAAAAGTTATATATTGCGGATCTCTTTCTTGTGTTACACATTTATCCTTATCTATAAAAATACCAGTGCTACATACATTAAGTCTATCCCTAATGCCATATAAATTAGCTGTGGCTTTGGATTCTGTAAAGATTAAATCACAATCCCAAAACTCAAAATGAGGATGATTTGCATTACACAAAGGATATACAAATGGGATACCTCTTTTTTTAGATTCTGCTTGTATTGCTACTCCTATTGTTCCGACACAATATCCCATAGCAATATCAGGTCTATATGTATTGCACATCATTGTAAAGTATTGGAAAAAATCCCACAACTCTTTATAAGTCATTAAATTTAAATCTCTATTTTGGCACACAAGATATCTATATTCTATGCCACTATCATGAATAATTGCTGGAGAATTAACGCCCCTTTTTATCTCTTCTTCTAAATTTCCAAAATAAGTAGTGCCTCTAGGAGAATCAAAGACAAAACTGCTTAAAACTTTAACTTCAATACCCCTTTTTACCAAAGATTCAAGCATTGTTCTTACCTGCAAGGCAGCACCAGAGCTAGTATCGTGCAAATTAAATGGACTAACATACAAAAGCTTCTTACCCATGATATAACCTTATAAATACTTTTAATGAATTTTAACACATTTTCAAATGCTCAATTACACTAGAGCAAATTTCATCATAATTACCTTTCAAATGAGATTCAAGTTGTGTTTTATTAAATGTCCTTTGTCTTTTTGTAAGTTGCATTGTGTGGGTTACTATCAACTCTTGGGCTTCTTTTAGCGAGATTCCACCTTTTATATAAGATAGAGATTCTTTAATGCCTATGCTTTTTATCCATTGCTTTGTTTCTCCATATTTATCCACCAAATATCTAACCTCATCTATAATACCTCTATCAAACATATCTTGCGTTCGAATCTGTATTTTTTTTAGCAATTCATCTCTACTAAGCAGAATCTCAAAGATTACACATTGTTTTATTATTGGCTTTGGAGGATTTTTAGCAAAATACACACTAGGCTTTGTGTTTGTAGCAAAATATATGCTTAAAGCCCTATCTATCCTATAAGTATCACTTGGTTTTAGATTTTTAGCATATTCACTATCAACTGAATCTAAAAACATATATCTTTCTGCAACACCTCCTATGCTATCTAGCCCTTCTTGTATGTAATCTTTATCAAGCTTAGGAATCTCTGATAGGCCACTAAGCAATGTTTTTAGATAAAAACTACTACCACCAACAATTAAGAGTTTCTTATTATTATCCCTACAAAAAGATACTGCTTTATTATATTCATTAATAAAAGTATTGACATTATGACTATTAGCTGGAGAAATAATATCAAGCCCAAAATGAATAATATCTCCTCTATCTTCTTTACTTGGCTTTGCAGAAGCAATATCTATTTCTCTAAACACACTAAGTGAATCTAATGACAGAATAGCACAATCAAATAAACTAGCAACCTCAAGCGATAACTTGGTCTTGCCACTGCCACTACCGCCAAGTATTGCTATATGTCCTATATCTCTCACTACGAAAAATTCTTAGAATTTAAAATGGCATTACTAATCACACCCCTTATGCCATCTCTCTCTAAACTCAAAACACCTTGTGAAGTAGAGCCTCCCGGACTCATTACACTCTCTTTTATCAAGCTTGGGTGAATCTCATCTAACAAAGCAGAAAACCCATAAAATAATCCTTGAACTACCTCTCTTGCCTCATCTCTACTAAGCCCATACGCAACTGCACTATCAATAAACGATTCTGCAATAATTGCCAAAAATGCTGGAGAACAACCACCAACTGCTGTTGCGATTGACATTTTCTTCTCATCTATCCATACACACCTACCTATTGTGCTAAAAATATCAAACGCTTTGTCTTTAGATTTTGTATCACCACAAAGACTTGTGATTGATTTACCAAATTGTGCAGCTACATTTGGCATAGCCCTTATGTAGGTTTCACTACTAATTTCTGTTTTTAATGAATCTAGATTCACTGCATTTAGTATCGAATACACAACCCTTGCTTTGCCTTTGTATGAAAACTCCCTAATAGCATATGGTTTAATACACAAAAGAACATGGCAATCTTGTATATCTATGGTGTTGTCGTCTAAAAAGTATGGTTCTACATTAAATGAGTTGCCCTGTGATAACTCATCACAAAAAGCACAAATCTTAAGCTTATCTCTACCGCAGACTTTGAGTTTAAATCTATCTCTTAGTCCAAATGCGAGGGCTCTAGCCATCTTGCCATATCCGACAAGTATTAATGTTTCCATTTTTGCTTAAGAGTTTTTATTTGAAAAGTCAAAAAACTTAGAAATGGGCTCTGATAGACCAAAGTTTTCGTATCTAAAGCTCTCTAAAACAACTTGAGCCATCGTAGCATTATCAAAATTAAACAATAAAGGAGCTAGAAAATTAACCGTGGATTCCTCGATTGGTTCTTTTATGCATACTATATTTAAAGTTACCAATTTAGTGCTATTTGTATCTGTATTTGTTTTGGTAGATAATTCCAAGAGTGCTTTAATTGGCGCAGGAATCTCAAACTCATAATCACCTCTCATAGCGTATGGATTAACCAGCGTAAAAGATATGCCATCATCTCCACAACTCTTTAACTGCATGAAAGTTTCATCATCTTTTGAAATTCTCTCAAGCTTCATTTTTTCAATATGTTCAAACCCTAAAATCGGTGATTTAACCACAAATTCCATACTTTTTCCTTAAACTCTCTAAGCTTTATGTTTATTTTATGTAATTGTGATTTTATCGCAAGAAAAACAAAAAATCAATTTTATTTAGATAGTTTTTAGAAAAATTATATTTCTTATTAGCTATAATTAGCATTTTGCAATTTATTTATGCGTTAAATCTCAAAAATTAGAGGAAAAGTTGTGTTAAAAATAGTGAAAGTATCAGCGGTCGGATTATTTTTTGTGTTGTTTTTGGCATCTTGCACTACAAAGTCAAATAGCGGATTAGACTTAGACGAAATAAATAAAACACCAGATTATTGGTATCAAAATATGTTAAAAGAGATTCGTAATGGTGATTTAGAAAAAGCAGATAGCTACTTTGTGTCATTGCAAAGCGAACATTTAAACACCCCCTTGCTATCTGAAGCTATGCTAATTTTAGGTAGGGCACACATGCAAGAAGAAGAATATTTATTGGCAGGATATTATTTTGATGAATACACAAAAAGATTCGGAACAGAATCTAACATAGACTTCATCAAGTTTTTAAAACTACAAGCAAACTACTTTGCATTTGCAGAGCAATTTAGAGATCAACAACTGCTTCTAAAGTCAATACAAGAAGCAAAGGAGTTTAGTGCCAAGTATCCATACTCAAGATATAGACCAATGGTAGATACAATGCTTTTAAAGTTAGAACTAGCAAACCTAACACTAAATAGAGAAATAATAAATCTATATACCAAAAAGAAAAAAGAAGACGCAGCAAAACTATATCAAGAAAAAATTGACGAAAACTCATGGGTAAAAGATGTATATTTTAATCAAGTAAATACACCATGGTATAAAAAATTATTCGAATGGTAATTAATTAATCTAAGAGAGAAAACATGCAAATAGACAAAGATTCATTTCCAAAAAATCTACCAATAATAGTAGAAGAGGATATGTTTTTATATCCATTTATGATTGCACCGCTATTTATAGAAGATGAAGCGAGTCTAAAAGCCATAGAACTAGCAATGGAAAGCAAAGACAAAATGGTGCTAATTACCACACTAAAAGCAAAAAAGAGTGAAGATGAAGAAGATTCTTTTTATGATGTAGGGGTTATAGGCAATATAATGCGAAAAGTGTCCTTACCAGAAGGCAGGACAAAAATACTATTTCAAGGGATAATTCGCGGAAAGATAATAAGCCTAACAAACAAAGAGCCAATAATCGCAAGTGTTATGCCGATTCTACCCAAGCCTTATGATGAATCAAGAGTAGAAGCAATGCTAAATATCCTAAAAGAAAAAACAAGGACACTACATAGCATATCACAATCATTCCCGCAAGATTTACTAAGAAGCATAAATGAAACTTATGAACCAAATAGAGCCATAGACTTAATTGCAAGTGCTACAAAACTAAAAAAAGAACAAGCATATAGAATCTTTAAAGAAGAAGACACTGAAGAGAGGATATTAACCCTAATTGATACGATAATAGAAGAGATAAAGGCACAACAAATCCAAAAAGAAATAAAAGTTAAAGTTAATTCTCAAATGGAAAAAATCAACAAAGAATATTTCCTAAAAGAGCAATTAAAGCAGATTCAAAAAGAACTAGGCACTGATGCTACAAGAGATTCTGAAATAGAGGAATATCACTCAAAGCTAGAAAAAATAAAAAAATACATGAGCAAAAGTGCATACAAAGAAGTATCTAAACAAATAAAAAAACTAAGCCGAATGCACCAAGATAGCGCAGATGCAAATTTATTGCAAAACTATATAGATGTGGTGCTAGAGATTCCATTTGGGAGCTATTCTAAAAAAGCCTTAAAAATAGAGGAAGTAGAGAAACAGCTAAACAAAGATCACTATGCACTAAAAAAGCCAAAAGAAAGAATTGTAGAATACTTTGCAACAAGGGAACTCTTGGCATTAAGAAAGAAAAATAATAACGATAGCAAAGGAACTATATTATGCTTCTATGGTCCTCCCGGAGTAGGCAAAACAAGTTTAGCAAACTCAATTGCGCAAGCCCTAAAGAGAAAGCTTGTAAGAATCGCGCTTGGTGGGCTAGAAGATGTAAATGAACTAAGAGGACATAGAAGGACATACATAGGAGCAATGCCTGGAAGAATAGTGCAAGGACTAATAGAGGCAAAAGAACTAAATCCGGTAGTTGTGTTAGATGAAATAGATAAAGTACATAACTCATTTAGAGGAGATCCTTCATCTGTCTTGCTAGAAATTTTAGACCCAGAACAAAATAAAGAATTTAGAGATTATTACACAAACTTTGATATAGACTTATCGCAGATAATTTTTATAGCAACTGCAAATGATATATCACAGATTCCAGCACCTCTTAGAGACAGAATGGAGTTTATAAACATAAATAGCTATACTCCATCTCAAAAAGAGCAAATAGCCAAAAAATATCTAATCCCACAAGAGCTAGAAAAACACGGGCTAGAGCCAAATGAAGTATCATTTAGCAAAGCAGCAATAGAACTAATAATAGAAAAATACACAAGAGAATCGGGAGTTAGGAATTTAAGAAGAAGAATCGCACAAATACTAAGAAAAGTAGCAAAAGAAATTTTGCAAAATCCACAACAAAAAATATCCATAACACCAAAAAATATAGATTCTTACATAGATAAAATAGTCTTTGAGTTTGACAAAATAAGCAAAAAGAACGAAATAGGCTTAGTAAATGGCCTAGCATGGACAAGTGTCGGAGGTGATGTGCTAAAAATAGAAGCACTAAAGATAAAGGGCAAAGGAGGATTGCATCTAACTGGAAACTTGGGCGATGTGATGAAAGAAAGTGCCAAAATAGCATACTCTCATATAAAATCGCTAATAGATAATGGGGTATTAAAAATAGATTCAAAACTAATACCTCTAACACAAAAAGAAAAAAACGATAAATATAAACCAGAAGCAAATGAAATATACAATAGGTTTGATATACACTTGCATGTGCCAGAAGGTGCAGTACCAAAAGATGGTCCAAGTGCTGGCATAGCAATAGGTAGTGCTCTAGCGTCAATCCTATCAAACAGACCGATTAAAAGCTTAGTTGCAATGACTGGTGAGCTTACTTTAAGGGGTGATGTATTGCCAATAGGAGGGCTACAAGAAAAGCTAATAGCCGCATATAAATCCGGTATAAAAGAAGTCTTAATCCCAAAGAAAAATTACCAAAGAGACTTGGATGAGATACCAAATGAAGTAAAAGAAGGAATGAAGATTTACGCAGTTGAAAGCTTCAAAGAAGTGCTAGAACACATACTTATAAAATGATAATCTGTGGTATAGATGAGGCAGGGAGGGGCTGTATAGCTGGTTCTCTTTTTGTCTGTGGAGTTGTTTTAAAATGCGATATAGCAGAGCTTAAAGATTCTAAAAAATTATCCCAAAAGCAGAGATTCTCGCTACTTGATACAATAAAGGAAAATTCTAAATTTCATTTAGTCAAAAAAGATTCAAAAGAAATTGATAAATATGGGCTAAGCAAATGCATAAGAGAATCTTTGCTTGAAATAATTGATAACCTTTGTGCAGATAGATATATTTTTGATGGGAATTGTAACTTTAAAATAAACACGCTAGAGACCCTAATAAAAGGTGATAACAAACTACAACCAATAAGTGCAGCTAGTATCGTTGCAAAATGTGCAAAAGATTCCGAAATGATAGAAATAAGTCAAAAATACCCACAATATAATTTTCACAACAACAAAGGCTATGTAACAAAAGAACATATAGAATCTATAGAAAAATATGGATTATGCGAGATTCATCGAACTAGTTATCATATAAAATCACTAGATAAGTCAATATTTAACCTAGGATAAGCTATGGAATTTTCTAAATATATGCAAGAGTGGCTATATGGTAAAGATGGCTATTATAGACATAGCAAAATAGGCGTAAGTGGCGATTTTTACACAAGCACTAGCGTTAGTGATATTTTTGGTTATAGCATAGCAAATTATATCTCAAAGCTAATTACTAAAAACGCTGCAATAGTTGAAATAGGAGCAAATACTGGAAATTTGATAGCCTCTGTTGCTTACTTTCTTAATAATCACAACATTGAAGCAAAATACATAACAATAGAACCACTAAAAGAGCTAGTAAAGATTCAACAAAATACATTTAACCAACACATAAAAGACAAAGAGCTAATAACTACAGATAACTTTGAATCTCTAAAGTCATACGACAATATAATTTTTATAAGCAATGAACTCTTTGACGCATTTCCTTGCGAAATATACGATAGTGAGGACATGGCTTTTATCGAACATGGGAATCTTATATTTAAAAAAGCTAGCAATAAAATCAAACAAATCGCACAAAAATTCAATATACAAAGAGGAGAAATACCAATACTAGATGACTTTTTTAAAAACCTAGAATCCTTGCAAAAATGGTATTTTATAAGCTTTGATTATGGACTTGTTGAAAGAAAAGATGAATTTACACTAAGATTCTACAAAAACCACAAAACAAGGAATCTCTTTCTATCACCAAATAAAAGAAAATATAAAAGAGATTTTATCCATGATTTTGGACAATGCGATATAACTTATGAAGTAAATTTTGAGATATTAAAAGACTACTTTTTAAGCCTAAATGCAAAAGAAGTCCTATTTGGCAGACAAAATAGAATCTTAGTTGATATGGGACTTGATATGGCGTGTAATTGGTATATTGAGCATTTTGGCTTTGAATCTTATAGCAAAGAATCTTCAAAAATAAGAACACTAATTGACCCTAGCTTTTTGGGTGAGAGATTCTTTGGTTTTTGCTATTGCAAAGAGTAACTTTGAATGTTTTTATAATTTGATAGAATTTTAGAAATTACTTTTGGAGTATTGTATGAAAATTGTGCTTGTTAGCTTTATTGTAGCTTTTATCTTTAGTGGTTGTTTATATAGAAATGCTTGTGGATATGGAAACTCTGTGTGGGATGATAAGACATACTATTATGACGCACAAGGAAATTATAGAGAAAAATGCCCTGATAATGTCATATACACAGATGAAGCCTTGCAACAAAGCCAAGATCAATTTGACGCACCAATATACTAATGAATCTAGAACAAATTAAAAAACAAAGAAACAAACTTCTAAGCTATAAAAACATAACACCACTAATAGAATCTATAAATAGGCTAAATAGCATAGACAAGCAAGAATTAATATGCAATATAACTCTAAATGACTTTGTAGAAATAAATCTACCAAATATAAGTAAAGAATCCCTAAAGCTCATAGAAGATGTAGCATTAAGCCTAAAGCCATGGCGTAAAGGACCATTTAAAATAAATGATATAGAAATAAATAGCGAGTGGGATAGCTCAATAAAATATAATCTAATCTCAAAACATATAAATGCAGAAAATAAAATAATAGGAGACATTGGTTGCAACAATGGATACTATATGTTTAAGATGTTAGAAAAAAATCCAAAGCAAATAGTAGGGCTAGACCCAATGCCACTATGTAAAATGCAGTTTGATTTTATAAATTTTTTCATACATGAATCTAAAGTTAAGTTTGAACTGCTTGGAATAGAAGACTTAGAATTTATGGATATAAGGTTTGATGTTTTATTATGTCTTGGAGTTTTATACCATAGAAAAAGCCCACTTGATTCAATAAAGACAATATACAACTCTCTAAAAGTAGGTGGCGAAGCGATATTTGATAGCATTATAATAAGTGGAGATTCTGAAATAGCCCTATGTCCAAATGGAAGCTATGCCAAAATGCCAAATGTATATTTCATACCCACACTAAAGACATTTCAAAATTGGCTTAGCAGATGTGGGTTTTCTGATATAGAACATATAGCAACCCAAAAAACAGAAATAAACGAACAAAGAAAAACAAAATGGAGCAATGATATGAGCTTAGAAAACTTTTTAGATTCCACCCATACAAAAACCATAGAAGGCTATGAAGCACCACAAAGGGCATACCTAAAAGCAAGAAAACTAAAATAAATGTGATACAATGTAGGGCTAAATTAAACACAAAGGAAAACGATGAAAAAGTTATTTATGATAACTACTATTTTTGGAGCATTAAATTTAGCTCTATTTGCAACACCATACACACTAGATATGGCAAAATCAAAAGTTGGCTTTGAAATATCTCACTTAAAACTCACAAAAGTTGAAGGTAATTTTTCAAAGTTTAGTGGAAATATAGACTATGAAAATAATGCTATTAAAGCACTTGATGGCACTATTGATGTAGCATCTGTAGATACTGCAAACCAAAAAAGAGATGACCACTTAAGAGCACCAGATATATTTGATGTTGCTAAATTTCCAAATATGACATTTAAAATGACTAAATTTGAAAATGGCAAAATATATGGGAAACTAACAATCAAAGACACAACAAAAGAAGTGATTTTAGATAGTCAAAGCAAACTAAATGGAAAAACACTAGAAATAAATGCAAACACAACAATAAAAAGATCAGACTTTGGTGTAGTATGGGAATCTAGCCTAAAAGATAGCCTAGTAGGCGATGAAGTAAAGCTAATCCTAACTCTAGTAGCAAATCAATAATCTACTCCATTCTTGCAGATTATATATCTGCAAGAAATTTTCAAAATCCAAAAATTAATAAGAATTAAAAGTATTTTTTAATAAAATCGCAAATTTTAATATCACAAATAAGGGAATGTCATGAGAAAGGTATTTGTTAGCTTAACTTTAGCATTTGGAATGTTTGCAAGTGCTGTAAGTGCAGAGACAATCAAAGTTGGAGTTGTATTACCTATTAGTGGTGCTGTTGGCGGGTTTGGTGAGCTAGGTAAAAGGGGTATTGACATAGCTTATAAAAATCAAAGCACAACAAAAAATGGGGACAAAATAGAATTGGTATTGATAGACAACAAAAGTGATAAAATAGAATCTGCTAATGCTATGCAAAAACTAGTTTCTACCGACAAAGTAAGTGTAGTAATTGGTCCAATGATTTCTACTAATGCACTAGCCATGACAAAAATAGCAGATGATAGCAAAACTCCGCTAATATCTCCAGTAGCTACAAATGATAGAGTAACAAAAGGTAAAAAATTTGTATCTAGAATCTCATTTGCAGATAGTTTTCAAGGAATCATCGCTGCTAATTTAGCAATTAAAGACTTAGGAGCAAATAGAGCTGCTATCTTATTTGACAATAGTAGCGATTACTCAATTGGTCTAACAAAAGCTTTTAGAGATCAATACAAAAAACTAGGCGGAGAAATAGTAATAGAAACAAACGCACAAGCTGGGACAAAAGACTTTAGAGCCCAACTATCAAGCATAAAAGCAGCAAAAGCAAATATGATATATTTACCTATCTACTACAATGAAGGTGCATTAATAGCACTTCAAGCAAAACAATTGGGGCTAAATATGCCTGTAATAGGTGGCGATGGATTGGTTTCAAACAAAATATTCTTTGATGTAGCAAAAGATGCTGGAGAAGGATATATGGTTACTGATTACTATTCTACTAGCTCAAAACAAACAGAGAAAGGTGCAAAATTTATACAAGAATATGAAGCAACATATAAAGAGCCTGTCAGCACATTTAGTGCAATGTTAGCTGATGCGTATGGACTTGCTATATCAGCAATAGAGGCATGTGGTGCAAATGATAAAATATGCATAAATGACAAAATAAGAAATGTAACAGATTTTGAAGGAATAAGTGGAAAATTCTCTCTGCAAAATGGAGAAGCAATAAGAAGTGCCGTAATAAATGAAGTAAAAAATGGTAAATTGGTATATAAAACAACTATTGAACCATAAGGAATAAGACTTGGATTTTTTGACATTAATACAGCAATGCATAAATGGTATTAGTCTAGGAAGCACATATGCCCTAATCGCCATAGGATACACTATGGTATATGGGTGTTTGAGACTTATTAACTTTGCTCATGCAGATATTATGATGGTTGGTGCTTTTTTGAGTTTTTTTGCTATAAACTCTCTTGGACTTCCATTTATTGCATCTGCTATATTTGCAATACTTCTATGCATACTACTTGGTATTATAATAGACAAGATAGCTTATTTGCCACTTCGTTCAGCTCCTAGAATATCAATGCTTATAACTGCAATTGGTATTAGCTTTTTTTTAGAAAATATATTTAATGTATTTTTCGGTTCAACTCCGAAATTTTTTAACGCACCAGAGTTTCTAAGCCAAAACATAAACATAGTAGGTATAAGCCTGACACATATAACAATTATAATACCAGCAGTAACAATTCTACTATTAATTATGTTGTTGCAATTTTTATATAATACAAAACAAGGCATGGCAATTAGAGCAACTGCATTTGACATACACACAATAGGGCTAATGGGAATAAATGTAAATACAATAATTGCCATAGTCTTTGCCATAGGCAGTTCTCTTGCAGGTATTGGTGGAATCTTCTATGCTGTTTCATATCCTACAATAGATCCTCTAATGGGCGTTTTAATAGGATTAAAAGCATTTGCAGCTGCTGTTTTAGGTGGCATAGGGAGCGTTGGCGGTGCTGTGCTTGGTGGATTTATTTTAGGATTCACAGAAGTTATGGCTGTGGCTATATTCCCAAATCTTGGTGGTTACAAAGATGCATTTGCATTTTTATTTTTGATATTGGTTTTACTATTCCGCCCAGTTGGAATCATGGGTGATTGGAAATTAGAAAAAAGTAGGTTTTAATACATGAAAGTAAAAAATTTATACCATAATAATCCTACTGCCACAACATTTAGTGGGCATATACTAGTCTACATACTAATGATTGTTGTGTTATTTCTAGCACAAAGTGTGCTTGATGATTACTTGCTTAGAGTATTTAATAATATACTTATTTTTGTGATTTTAGCAGTTAGCTATAACCTAATAAATGGTGTTACTGGACAGCTATCGCTAGAGCCAAATGGCTTTGTGGCCATTGGAGCTTATGTAACTGCATTAATGCTTTTAGATTCAGATTCTAAGCTTGGTATGTTTCAGCTAAGCGATCCTCACCCATTTGTATTAAGCATGTATAGTGAGTTGTTACCTGCATTATTGTGTAGCGGTCTTGTAGCTGCATTTATCTCTATACTATTAGCATTCCCTGTTTTTAGGGTTAGAGGCGATTATCTAGCCATTGTTACTCTTGGTTTTGGATTTATAATAAAAATCCTAGCAATCAACAACCCAGAATGGACAAATGGTGCTATTGGGCTAAATGAAATACCAAACAACAACGACACAATAATGAATTCTATACAAGCCTTTATGTATAGCATTGCAAACTCACCAAATATGCCAGAATCCATAAAAGCTTTCATGTCATATTTATATACTCATTCTTTTGAGAATGGAGCAAATATCACAATTTTCTTTTGGAGTGGCATTATTGCAACAGCTTCGGTTATATTGATTTTACAGATTGTATATTCCAAATTTGGTCGTGCAATGAAGGCGGTCAGAGATGATGAAGATGCAGCAATTGCTATGGGTATTAATACATTTAAAATCAAAACATTTGCATTTTCTACAAGTGCATTTTTAGAGGGTGTTGGTGGTGGATTAATGGCTGTTTGGCTAACTACGATTGATCCAAAAATATTTGGTTTTGAACTTACATTTCAGTTGCTTATAATAATTGTTCTTGGCGGACTTGGTAGCACTACTGGAGCCATTTTAGGAACTATTTTAGTTATAGGTGGTGGAGAATGGCTTAGATTCTTAGATCAACCTCTTGTGTTTTTTGGGACTGATTTTGGTTCATATCCCGGCTTAAGAATGGTGTTTTTCTCACTTATACTTCTATGCATCATGCTTTTTGCAAGAGAGGGGATTATGGGAAAAAAAGAATTATGGGATTTAAACCCAAAGAAAAAATTTTTTAAAGGCTAGAAATGGCATTGCTAGAGCTAAAAGATGTTAGTATCTCATTTGGTGGAATAAAGGCAATAGATAATGTAAGCTTTTGCATAGAAAACAACACAATCTTTGGCTTAATAGGACCAAATGGTGCTGGAAAAACAACAATGTTTAACATAATTACAGCAAATTACAAACCTACCGCTGGAAAAGTTAGCTTCAATGGCAAAAATATATCAAACTATAAGCCAAACACAATAGTAAATTTGGGTATAGCAAGAACATTTCAAAACATAAGGCTTTTTAATTCAATGAGTGTGTTGGACAATGTGCTAATAGGCTTACATAATAATGCAAAATATAGCTTTTTTGAAGCAGCATTTAGAATAGGCAGATTCTTTAAAGAAGAAAGACGAATAAGACAAAAGGCATTAGAATTACTAGACTATCTAGGCATAGCAGACAAGGCAGACATGCAAGCCAACTCTCTAAGCTATGGAAATAGCAGAAAGGTAGAAATAGCAAGGGCATTAGCGACAGATCCGAAACTTCTTTTACTAGATGAGCCAGCAGCAGGCATGAATCCAATAGAAACAGAGGAGCTAGGAACACTAATTTTCAAAATGAAAAAAGATTTTAATTTAAGCATATTGCTAATAGAGCACGATATGCCTTTTGTAAATAAATTATGCAATGAGGTTCTTGTTTTAGATTATGGTAAGAAACTATTTAGCGGTAGCCCATTTGACGCTATTAATAATAAAGATGTAATTGCTGCATATTTAGGAGATTATTATGCTACAAGTTGAGAATCTTGAAGTTCAATACGGACTTATAAATGGACTAAAGGGTGTTAGCTTCCACATAGAAGAACACGAAATAATCACACTAATAGGTAGCAATGGTGCTGGAAAAACTTCTACTCTAAATGGCATAGTAAATAGCGTTAAAACAAAGGGTAAAGTAAAATTTTTTGGTGCTGATATTTCAAATATACCTACACATAAAATAATTCAAAGAGGCTTGGTCTTAGTGCCTGAAGGTAGGAGAGTTTTTACAAACTTGAGTGTTGATGAGAATCTAAGAATGGGTGCTTATAACAATGATGAAAATTTTGTTGTTATGAAAGAAAAAATGTATGCATTATTTCCTAGATTAAAAGAAAGACACAAGCAAATGGCAGGAACAATGAGCGGTGGAGAACAACAAATGTTAGCCATTGCAAGAGCATTGATGAGTGAGCCAAAATTGCTAATGCTAGATGAACCAAGCTTGGGTCTAGCGCCAAAAATAGTTGGAGAGCTATTTGAGATATTAACGAGTTTAAGAGAAAATGGAATTACAATACTACTAGTAGAGCAAAACGCATTTGCAGCACTAAAAATAGCAAATCGTGCCTATGTGCTAGAGCATGGCAAAATAACGATGAATGATACAGCGGAGAATATACTAAACGACCCTGATATAAAAAAGAGATATTTAGGCGGATAATTAAGGATTATTATGGTTCAAATAACCGGGCTTGGTATGCAATATGCTACCAAAAAACTTTTTGAAAATGTAAATTTAAGGCTTGATAAGGGCAAAAGATATGGGCTAATAGGTGCAAATGGTGCTGGAAAATCCACTTTTTTAAAAATCTTAAGTAGAGAGATTGAGCATACAAGCGGAGATATTTCATTTGACCCAAATGCTAGACTTGGAGTGCTTGGGCAAAATCAATTTGCATATGAGGACTTTAGCATTAAAGATTGTGTGCTTTATGGCAATAAAAGACTTTATGAAGCAATTAAAGAAAAAGAAAGGCTTTATGAAGCAGGAGACTTTAGCGACCCAGTTAATGAACGCTTAGGTGAATTAGAGATGATTTGCGCTGAAGAAGATCCCACCTATGAATATGATGTGCAAATAGAAAAGATTTTAGAAGACTTAGGATTCCCTGCTAAAATCCACGATGAGCTTATGAAAACGCTAACGGGTGGAGATAAGTTTAAAGTGCTTCTAGCACAAGTTCTATTCCCAAAACCTGATGTTTTATTCTTAGATGAACCTACAAACAACCTAGATTTAAAGACGATTTCCTACTTAGAAGAGCAATTAAGACGCCATGAAGGCACACTTGTAGTAATCTCACACGATAGACACTTTTTAAATAGCGTATGCACACATATTTTGGACTTGGATTTTAAATCTGTTAGAGAATTTAGTGGAAACTATGATGATTGGTATATTGCCTCAACTCTCATTGCCAAACAACAAGAAATGGAGAGAAACAAAAAGCTAAAAGAAAAAGAAGAGCTAGAATCTTTTATCGCTAGATTTTCGGCAAATGCTTCTAAGGCTAAACAAGCCACTTCTAGACAAAAACAACTAGAAAAGCTAGACATAAAAGCACTTGAAGTATCCTCTAGACGCGATCCTAGCATACTTTTTAAGCCAAACCGCACCATAGGAAATGAGGCATTAAACATTGAAAACTTGAACTTTTCTTATGAAGACTTAGAAGTGATTAAAAACTTAAACCTAACCATACTTCCGGGTGATAAAATCGCACTTATTGGGAGAAATGGTATTGGCAAGACTACATTTTGTGAGCTAATATGTGAAAACCTAAAGCCACAAAGTGGAAGCATAAAATGGGGTGCGACGATTGAGAGAGGCTACTTCCCTCAAAACACCACCGAGCTTATAAAGGGCGAAGAAACCCTCTATGAATGGCTAAGAGGATTTGATAAGAAAAAAGAAGCCACAGAGATAAGAAACGCACTAGGTAGAATGCTATTTAACGGAGAAGAGCAAGAAAAAAACATAAACTCCCTAAGCGGTGGAGAAAAACATAGAATGATGTTAAGCAAGCTCATGCTAGAAGGTGGGAATTTCTTAGTGCTTGATGAGCCTACCAACCACCTTGATTTAGAGGCTATCATCGCACTTGGAGAGGCATTATACAAATATAGTGGAAATGTCATTTGTATAAGCCACGATAGAGAGTTAATTGATGCGTATGCAAATAGGATTATAGAGTTTAAAGAAAACAATGAAATAGTTGATTTTCGTGGAAGTTATGAAGAGTATCTAGCCTCACAAGGACAACAATGAATCTAAAAAATTCCCTCCTAGAATCTCTTTTGCTTCACAAAGATAAAATCGCCCTTGAAATAGACGACAAGACTTTTAGCTATGAAGAGCTAGATAGAGTTTCTAGCACTCTTGCTAATTCTCTTTTAGAAAACAAAGGAGAGAGGGTTTTAATATTTTGCTTTAGAAGTTATCTTACATATGTTTCTATTTTAGCTTGCATAAAAGCAAATCTAACCTTTATCCCACTAAATCCGAAGTTCAAAAAAGAACGCCTAAAGCTAATGATACAAAATGCAAAAGCCACAAAAATCGTAGTAGATGAATCTTGCAAAGAGCTTTTTTTAGAATTACAAAATGAGCTAAAGCTAGAACTTGAAGTTTTTAGCACAATTAAAAAATCTAGCACTAATAATCTTTATAAAGTAACACAAAATGAAGTTGCCTACATACTCTTTACCTCTGGGAGCACTGGGATTCCAAAGGGTGTTCAGGTAAGTAGAGACAATCTTTTTGCCTACATTTCAAAAATGCAAAAACTCTTAAAAATAACTCCACAAGATAGAATCTCAAACTTTTTTGACATAACTTTTGATCTTTGCATACATGATATTTTCTGCACCTTGTTAAGTGGGGCTAGATTGTGTGTAATACCTGATAAAATCCTAATAAATCCAATACGCTTCATACAAGATAAAAATATAAACATTTTCTTTGCTGTGCCTTCTTTAATAGCATTTTTAAATAAACTAAAAGCACTAAAAGTTGGAGCATTAAGCAATCTTAGACTATCATTATTTTGCGGTGAAGCTCTAAGCTTAAAAAATGCACAAGCGTGGGCAACATGTGCTAACAGAAGCGAAGTTTATAATCTCTATGGTCCCACAGAAACCACAATTGCTGCCACACAATATCTGTGCTATAAATTTGGCAAACCTTGCAATGAAGCATTAAATGTAGAGGGGATCCCACTTGGATTTCCACTAGAAAATTTAGAAATAAGCCTAAGAGATGAAAATGGCAAAGAAGTAGAAAATGGGGAAATGGGGGAAATTTGGATAAGTGGCGATCAAGTAACCCTAGGATACCTAGATGATAAACTAAAAACAAATGAGAAATTTATATATATAAATAATAAACATTATTATAAAACAGGCGATATCGGTATAAAAAAGCAGATTGGAAATGAGCTTTTGTATTGCTATTGTGGTAGAATTGATGATCAAGTAAAGATTCAAGGATATAGAATCGAGCTTTTAGAGGTGGATTTAAAGCTTAGCAAAATCACAAACCTACCTAGTATTGCAGTGGTAATTACAGAAAATGGTATAAATAAGCTAATAGGCGTAATAGAAGCTATAGAAATAAACCAAGCAGAAATCTTAGCAAAATGCAAAGAAGAAATGCCTAACTTTATGATACCAAGCAAGTTTGTAACGCTAGAGAGATTCCCCCTAAATGCAAATGGCAAAATAGATAGAAATAAAATTAAAGAAGAGATTTTATGCAAGAATTAGCAAATAAGTGGTGGGGGGGGGGGGGGCATAATGATATTGGCTATGAACTCTATTTATTTGCCAAGCTCCTCTTTAAAATCCCACGCTCTCTTAGTGGTGATGGCAATAGGCAAACTCTAAAAGAAATTGATAAAATCCTAGAACATAAGCTAGAAATTTGCGAAGTTGCAAGTGGCACAAAGGCTTATGATTGGACAATTCCAAAAGAATGGAATGTAAAAGATGCCTATATTGTAACCCCAAATGGTGAGAAAATATGTGATTTTAAAGAAAATAATCTGCATTTAGTTGGATATTCCACGCCACAAAATTTAAAGCTAGAGTTTAATGAACTAAAAACACATCTGCATTCGCTAGAAAGTCAAAGTGAGGCGATTCCTTATATCACTTCTTATTATAAAGAATATTGGGGATTCTGTTTGCAAGATAGACTAAAAAAGAAGCTAGAAAAAAAATACAAAAACAGCAAAGAAAAGTTTGAAGTAGTGATTAATTCTAGTCTAGAAAATGGCTCTCTTAGTTATGGAGAGATTCTAATAGAGGGAAAAAGCAAAAAAGAAATAATTCTTAGCACATATATTTGTCACCCACAAATGGCAAACAATGAAATTTCTGGAATTTGTGTTGCAACATACTTAGCTAAATATCTGTTAGAAAAAGATTCATATTATTCTTATAGAATCTTATTCTTGCCAGAAACCATAGGGGCAATTTATTATCTCTCCACACATTTAAAACAAATGCAAGAAAATTGCATAGCTGGATTTGTGCTAACTTGCTTAGGAGATAATCAAAACTACTCTTTTGTCACTTCTCAAATGGGAAACAATCTAGCAGATAGGAGCACAAGGCATATCCTAAAGCACTATTATAAAGGATATAGGGAATATTCTTATTTGGAGCGTGGGAGTGATGAGAGGCAGTATTGTGCGCCGGGGATTGATTTGCCATTTTGCACCATCTCTCGCACAAAATTTGGCGAGTATAAAGAATATCACACTTCACTAGACAATTTAGACTTTATCAGCAAAGAGGGCTTAGAGGGTGGATATACTTTTGCAAAAAGAATCTTAGAAGCACTAGAACTAAATAGAGTGTATAAAAACAAAATTCTTTGTGAGCCACAGCTTGGAAAATATGGACTATATCCCACACTATCAACTAAAGAAAGCATAAAAGCAATTAAAGATATGCGGAATTTGTTGATGTATTGCGATGGTAAGAGAGATTTGCTAGAAATTGCAGAAATTTGTAGCTTTAATTTGCTTAGTATGAAAGAATATATAAACAAGTTCATAGAATGCGGATTAATTGAAGAAGTAATTTAATTATGTAAAGGATAAAAATGAAAGAAAAAATTGAAAATTTTATAAAAACAAAAAATCCAAACTTCGATGGAGGAGCTATTTTTGGAAATAATGGAATTGATTCTGTTGGATTTTTAGAATTGCTTAGCTTTTTAGAAGACGAACTGAAAATAGAACTTGACTTTAGCGAATATGACCCAGTTGAGTTTGGTACTTTAAACGGTCTGTATGAGATAATAAAGAAGGAAAACCTAAAATGATATGGGAATATATTTACAACACAGAATTTGTGGCCTTCAAAGACTGCCATTTAACTTGCAATGGATATTGTTGCACTATGAACAAAGAATTCTCCATACTTTCTAAAATAACGCTTCCACTCTTAGAAGATGAGTATAGCTACTACGAACAAAATGGCGGGATTAGCAATATAGATGAAATTAAAAAAGAAGAATTTACCTTGTTAAATGGCAAAAATCTTACGCTTTATTATTTGATATGTGATTGTAAGGGACTATGCAATCCTCACTCTATGCGACCATTAATTTGCAGAATCTATCCCTTTATCCCCAAAATATCGTATAAAGGCGAATGTGAGGGGTTTTTATATGCTTCATTTTTTGATGTAATTTACAATGATACAAACCATCCTTGCACACTAGTAAGGGAGCATAAAGAAGAAATTTTTGAAAATTTAAAAGAAAAATTAGAACCACTTTTGCATGAACCAAAGCTTATATTTGCCTTTAAGGTATTGGAGATTGTGTATTCTTATTTATTAGCAAAACTTGATTTGACACAAGATATAAACACATTAAACAAAAAACTAGAATTCTTACTTTTAAGTCGTAAAGCATGGAATAATGAAAATTTCAAACAAGAAATTACGCAAAGCTATGAGAAAATTGCTAAAAACTTTGGAGAGTTTTTGTGAAAACATATGCATTAGAAGAGTTCGAGTCTTTTTTAAAAACACAAACAAAAGATTCTAAAAATATCCTAATACATAGTGCCATTGCAAACTTAGGAATTCCCACAAAAAACAATCAAAAAATACCACCACAAGAAATAATGGATAATTATTTAGATATTCTATTGAAATGCAATAGCGAAATTTTAATGCCTTGTTTTAACTACTCCTTTCCAAAAACACATTTTGCCGATTTAAGGAGTTTGCCAAGCGAGGTTGGAATCCTAACAGAAACATACAGAAAGGTTGCTAAATATAGAAGTATCCACCCTATGTTTAGCTTTTGCTCCAATACAGGAGAAAGCATAGGTAAAACTGCAGAATCTAATCCATTTTTAGGAGATTGCGTATATCAAAGATTGCTAGATTCAAATGCTTTAATGGTGTTTTTAGGGATTGATATTAGAGTTTGCACTTTTATGGTGTTTGTGGAAGCAAATTTTGGCGTTAAATACCGCTATTTCAAGCCATTTTCTGGTGAAGTGGTGGATTTAGAGGGAATATCACATAGGGGAGAGTTTTATCATTTTTGTCTGCCATCTAATGGCGAGATTGTGGTAGATTATTCTAAAATGTTTAAAGCTTTACTCTCTTTAGGGGTTATCAAATCAAAAAAACTTGGTGCTTCTTTTATCTATTATTTTAAGGCTAAAGAATTTTCTAAATTTGTTACAAAAGAGCTAGAAAAATCTCCATTTTTATTACTTAAAGAGCCTCCTAAACATTTTTGGACTTTTAAAAATGGAGAAAATATTATGTTAGAATCTTTATAGATACTAACAAGGAATAATATGAAGTTTGACAAAATATGCATAATAGGCAGTGGAAACTTGGCACTAAAAATAATGAAACTTCTATATGAAAAATATAAGCTACCAAAAGAAAAACTATTTGCCCTAAGCCAACATGAACCAAAGTTATCATTATTTAGCAATTTTTGCAAAAAACAAGAAATCGGCTATCAAAACATAGATGACAAAAATGAACTAGAAAATATATTTATGCAAATTGCTTCAAAGACTCTAGTAATTAGTGCAAATAATTATTTTATTTTTACAAAAAAGATTCTAAATAAACATAATCTAACAATCATTAATTACCATAACTCTCTACTACCAAAATATAAAGGCTCAAATGCTGCACTATGGTGTATATATAACAATGAAGAAAAAAGCGGAATTACATGGCATATGGTCAATGAAAATATAGATAGTGGAGAGATTCTAGTGCAAAAAGAAATAATTTTAAACAAAAATCATACATTCTTATCACTCACACAAGAGCAACTAGAACTTGGGGTTTTGACATTAGAATCGATTTTGCAAGATTTATTAAATGAAAAATTAAAAGGCACACCTATGACAGGTAGTGGGAGCTTCTATTATAAATCACAATTACCGAATGATGGACTTTTTGATAGTAATTGGGATTTGGAGCATAGAAGCAGATTCTTAAGAGCGTTTGATTGTGGTAAATCTGGATTATTAAAACCAGCAAGAGCAATTATTAATAACAAAGAAATAGAAATAACAAAATACAACGAAAACTTCATGCCACAAGAAATACAATAGCTTTTACAAAACTTAATTTAAGCAAAATTTAACAAATTTTCAATATAATTTGCGACTTAAAACTTAAAGTTATAAAGGTAAAGAAATGAAAATTACCAAAATGGCAAAAGCCAACGAAATTAAACGAGAATGGGTTGTTCTTGATGCTAAAGACAAGACTTTTGGACGATTAATAACAGAGGTTGCTACTCTACTTAGAGGTAAGCATAAACCTTGCTATACTCCTCATGTAGATTGTGGAGACTTTGTTGTGGTTATAAATGCTGGCAAAGCTAAGTTTAGCGGTATGAAGCTAGATGACAAAGAGTATTTTACGCATTCAGGTTATTTTGGTAGCACAAAGTCAAAAACACTAAGAGAAATGCTAGAAAAGCACCCAGAAAAGCTATATAAACTAGCTGTTAGAGGTATGCTTCCAAAGACAAAACTAGGCAGAGCGATGATAAAAAAGCTAAAAGTATATAACAGCGAAACTCACCCTCACAGTGCGCAAGTATCAAAATAAGGATAGATAATGGCAAAGATTTATGCAACAGGAAAAAGAAAAACAGCAGTCGCTAAAGTTTGGTTAGCACCGGGAACAGGGAAGCTTACAATAAATGGTGGCGTTAGTTTGAATGATTGGCTAGGTGGGCATGAGGCTATCAAAATGAAAGTTATGCAACCACTTTTATTAACTAAGCAAGAAAAGAGCGTTGATATAGTTGCAGTTACTATGGGAAGTGGATATTCAGCACAAGCTGAAGCACTAAGACATGGTATTTCAAAGGCACTTGTAGCATATGATACTAACTTCAGAGCAATCCTAAAACCAAAAGGATTATTAACAAGAGATTCAAGAGTTGTTGAAAGAAAGAAATACGGAAAAAGAAAGGCAAGAAGAAGTCCTCAATTCTCAAAGAGATAAAAAAGATTCTATCTTGGAATCTTTTTTCTCCAAGCACAAGGATGCTTATCTTCACTGCTTATTTATTTTTACTATTTGTTTTGTATATTTTTTATTTCAATATTTAGAGTTCTACAAATTTGCACAAAATCCACAGAATTTCATAAATGACACACTTATTCTAACTTCTTATGATTCATATTATTATGCAAAGTTTGCAAAAGAATTTGCACTATCAAACATAAAAGAGCAACTATCACTTTTATCTTCCATACCACCACTTTCTATACTTGGTGGGATACTTAGTGCAATCTTTAAAGAGACTGCATTTACATATAGCAGTGTTGTATTTGGGGTGATTTTTGGGATTATTATGTATGTTTGCATACTGCAAATTTTGCAATTTACAAACACTGAATCTACAACACAAAATAAGATTCTAGCCCTTATAGGCAGTATGCTAAGCTTGCTTGCTCCACATTATTTTCAAAGAACAATTATTGGCTATTTTGATACTGATATGTTAATTTTATCCCTACCATTACTTAGCATTTTATTTTTATGGAAATATATTTTACAAGGTAGGAGCTACTCATTATTAGCCTTTGGAATCTTCTCTATTGCCTCTATAAATTGGCACAATGGGATTTCTAGCATTCTTCTAAGTAGCTTTATGCTCTACTTGCTATACACCACAATAAAAAAAGAGTTACAACTAGATATAATAAGTGTTTTTTTAATTGCACTAACGCCCTTTAGCTATTCTTTTGTTGCATTATTTATTGTTTTTGTGCTAAAAAAGTATAAATATCTAATACTAGTAATTTCAATTATTTATGCGTATTATTTTGGGCTTTTTAACCCAATAATCTCTCAAGTGAATGCTTATCTATTTGGAGAGATTCAGCATTCAAATAGCTATATTTATACATCTGTTGTAAATTTGATTTTAGAGACTACACCTGCGACTTTTATAGATATGGCAAGTAGAAGCGGTGGTATTATTGTATTTATATGTGGAATCTTTGGGTTTTGTGTGATAGGACTAATATTTGCACTAAAAAATAGAAACTTTGCATATATTTATTTGCTTTTGATACCATTTTTACTACTAGGGATTGCCTCATTTAAGCTTGGGGTTAGATTTAGCATGTTTTTAAGCCCAATTATCGCTATTGGCATTGTTTTATTAATAGCATTTTTGTTGCATAAACTTCAAAAATACAAAAACATAATCTTAGGCATGTCAATCATAGCGCTTGGCTTATTTATAGCATGTATGAAATATGAGATTCCACAACCAATTCTATCAAAGAGCGAAATACAAAGTTTGCAAAAGCTACCAATAAAAAATGGAGATATTGCATTTTCTTGGTGGGACTATGGATATGCAATATCATATTTTACGGAATCTATAACACTCCTAGATGGCGGACGACATGCAGGGATAATAAACTATCCAATAGCAGAAATACTGCTAAATACAAATCAAAGATTCGCCAAAAATCTATCAATAAAACTTGCACAAAACATGAAAAGCATGGAAAAGTCGCAATGGAATTTTATATTTACAAACTCACTCAATAACCAAACTCCGCTAGAATACATAAAAATGCTAGAAAATACTAATATCAAAAAAGATTCAAACTATGATATTTTTTGGATTATTCCATATAGAATGATACCTCTAGTTGCAAATATAAATAAATTTAGAAATATCAACCCACAAAATGGAAAAACACTGCAAAATCGTGGAATCTTTAACTTCAAAAACAATGTCTTAACAATCGATGAAACCTACAAAAATAGCAATGTATTACAATGGATATTATTTAACAACAATAAAGAAATGGAATTAATCCTAAAAAATGATAAAATCGTAGTGTATAAAATAAAGGATTAATAAATGTGCGGAATTGCCGGAAGCCTAAATATATCTACAAATAGAGAAAAAATAGAATCCATGCTATATCATAGAGGACCAAATGATAAGGGATTCTTAGAAGAGATGAGCTTGGGGGGAATTTTAAATTTATTTCACTCTCGCCTTAGCATACAAGACTTAAGCACTAGTGCCTCTCAACCTATGCACTATAAGCATTTGAGCATAATTTTTAATGGAGAAATTTACAATCATCTGCACTTAAGAGAAGGCTTGAAGTTTGACTTTAAAACACATAGCGATACAGAGACGATTTTGGCACTATATGATAATTATGGTAGTGAATTTTTAAATATGCTAGATGGAATGTTTGCATTTGTTATATATGATAGATTGAGTCATACTTTATTCATGGCTAGAGATAGAATGGGCAAAAAGCCATTTTTTTTCTACAAAGAAAATGACAAATTCGCATTTGCTAGTGAGCTAAACACACTCCTTAGTATCACTAAGCTAGAGTTAGAGTTAGATAATATAGCTTTCTTTTTAAAGAGTGGATTTTTTTACCATGATGGCACACCATATAAGCATACGCACTCAATTCCAAATGGATACTATGGGATATATGACTTAAAGAGCCATGTCTTAGAATTTCATCAATATTTTGATTTAGCAAGATATTATGAAATGGATAAAATAAATGATGAAAATGAAATCCTAGAAAACTGCGAATCAATACTAAAAGAAAGCATAAAAAACAGACTTGTATCATCAGATATAGAAGTTGGTGCATTTTTAAGTGGTGGGATTGATAGCTCACTAATAGTAGCAATAGCATCAAATCTAAAGCCAAATTTAAAAACATTTACAATTTCATTTGAAGATTCTTATGATGAATCTCATCTAGCACAGCTAACAGCAAACAAATATAACACAGACCACAAAACAATAAAAATAAGCACAAATCTAAAAGATGATATAGAAACAATTTTACAAAATTACGGAAGACCATTTTTTGATAGCAGTGCTATACCTAGCTATTATGTAGCAAAAGAGGCAAAAAAGCATCTAAGCGTGATTCTAACAGGAGATGGTGCAGATGAATTATTTGGAGGATATAGACGATATGTAGGGCATCTGCTAATGCCAAAGGTATCATATCTAGCACCTATAAGCAAATTTTTGCCAAAACCAAGCAAAAAAGCTTCTTTTTATACATATTTCTATCGCCTTATGGAAATGGCAAAATACTATGATAAAAACCCAAGTAAATACTACCTAAAATCTACCACCGATATATTTGACATGAATCTATCAAGCAATATGCTAGAAAAATTTAGCAATGAAGTAGAAGATATATTTAACTCAAATCTAACCCCGCTATCAAAAATGCTTCTATTAGATTCAAAAAACATACTACTTAGCGATTTATTACCAAAAATGGACATAGCAACAATGGCACATTCACTAGAGGCAAGAAGTCCATTTCTTTCAAGGATGTTTGTAGAATTCGCACCAAGAATCAATGATGATTTCAAAATAAGAGGCAGAGAGACAAAATATATCCTTAGAATCCTAGCTCAAAAATATTTGCCAAAAGAAATCTTTAATGCACCAAAGAGAGGCTTTGAAGTGCCACTTAAAAAATGGGTAAATAAAGACCTAAAAGACAATATCTTAGATTCTCTAACAAATCCAAAAATATCTAATAATTTTCTATCACAAGGAGAGATTTTATCGCTTTGTAACAACACACAAAATTATGGAGAGGAAAAAAGAGCCAAAATGCTATGGAATCTATACGCATTAGAAGTGTGGTATAAAGGATATATAAGTCAATAGTTTTGTTTACAGATACTTCCTTTATTATATGAACAGGTAGCAGACTTTTTATAAAAAGTCCTAAATACCAAACCCAAGAGTTTGGCATTTATTTATCTTGCTACTATTGTTAGGATTCTGCCTCCACGATTTATAATCATTCTCTTTGCTTGTCCTTTATAGCGATTCATTACATCATTAAAGTCTTTTGTATCTTTTATCATGTAGCTTTCAACTTGAGCTATTATATCTCCCTCGACAAATCCAATTTCATCCGCCTTACTACCTTGATCAACATTTACTACAAACACACCTGCTATATTGCTTGGGATTCCATATTTGGCCTTTATATCAGCACTTAGAGTTGTTACATCAAGCCCCTTGATTCCACCAGATACGACACTGCCATCGCTACCACTTGGAGCTTTGCTTAGCACTATTGTTGTTTTATACTCTCTTTTATCTCTTGTATATGTGAGTGTGATTTTATCATTTGGGCTAAATGTTCCTACTACATTTTTAAGATCTGCTGCACCTTTAATTGCCCTGTTGTTAATATGAGTTATTAAATCCCATACTTTTAATCCAGCTTTACTAGCGGGAGATTTATCATCAATAGCTAAAACAACTGCACCGCTTTGATTTTGATACATATCTTTTAAATCACTATTTATATCTTGTATGCTAACCCCAAGATAACCTCGCTCTATTACACCATCTTCTATTAGTGCCTTTGATACTTTTTTTACCATTTCAGAAGGTATGGCAAATCCTATACCATGATTCCCGCCAGTTCTTGAAAGTATCGCTGTGTTTATTCCTATTAGTCCGCCTCTGCTATCAACTAATGCACCACCACTATTTCCGGGATTAATTGAAGCATCAGTTTGAATGAAATTTTCATAATCATTGATTCCTATACCAGATTTATTTAGAGCAGAAATTATCCCTTGAGTTACGCTCTCACCTACCCCAAATGGATTGCCTATTGCAAAAACTACATCGCCAACTTGCAAATCACTGCTTGAGGCAAACTTTAAAAATGGAAGATTCTTAACATTTATCTTAACAATTGCAAGATCGCTTTTTTCGTCTTTTCCTATCAATTTTGCTTCATATTCTTTATTGCTCTCTGGCAATGATACTAGAATCTTATCTGCACCATCTATTACATGATTATTCGTTACAACATATCCATCACTAGAGATGATAACCCCACTTCCAAGGCTTCTCTCAATCCTATCCTTTGGTACTATAGAACCAAAAGCATCACCAAAGAACTGCCTAAAAAATGGATCATTTAAGAGTGGGTGTCCTTGTATGTTTGGTGCTTTTACTTTTTTTTGGGTTGATATATTTACAACTGCATTTTTTGCATCTTTAATTGAATTATAATATGAGTAGATTCTATTTTGAGATACATCAGGCATCTCACGAGAGCTTACAGGAGGTAGCTCGCTAACTTCAAATGCATGCACATTAGAAGCTAACAACGCACCTAAGAGTAAATTTCTAATCTTCATCATTTCTCCTTTTACAAAGTGTAATTTATATTATTTCAGAAAAATGTAAATAAAAAAATAATGAAGTTAGATTTTTATAAATTTTAGTTTTGTTTATATAATTTTTCTTCTATATTGATATAGAACTCTGCTATTTCTCCATATGCCTTCTCCCAGGCTTCCATTATTTCATCTGTTGCCGCATCTTGTAAGACTTCTTTAATGGCTATTAAAAGACACTCACCAACTAAAGGATAGTGCTCCTTAGTTACATTTAATTCAACATGAATCTTGCCTATTTTTTCAACACTCTTCCTAATGTTTTCTAAATTATCAATATTCATAGCAGCATTTAAAACCGCAGCAGCCAATGCCTTTGGCTGTTTTCCATTTTTTTGCTTTTCCATATCAAACATACTTTGCACTTGTGGATATCTTGTAAAAAGTTCTCTATAAAATACCTTTGTAATATCCTCACCACAATTTTTTAATGCCGGGATTGTAGATTTTATTATTTCTATTGTTTTTGAATCAAGCATTTATTCTCCTTAAGTTTAAAATATGAATTGTATAGTGATAGAAAAAATATTGCATTGATTTATGTTAAGTTCTTAGTGAGTCTATTTCTTGTTGCAATACTTTTGTTTCTGCTAGGAGTGTTTTTTCTTGGTTTTGCTTTTGTTTATATGTTATTTG
>NZ_JAQHXS010000012.1:0-36266 GCF_027859275.1 Helicobacter sp. WB40
TTCAAGCGTGAGCTAGAAAAGCTAAATATCTCACCAAATGCAATAAGCCAAGTCTTCAAAGAAATGGATAGAGAAAATAAAGAAGGATACAATGAAGCAATAAATATAGTGCTAAAAGACTTATATGAAGATTCTAAAGTAATGCTAGATAGAAGCAGATATGACAGCTTTAGAAAATTGCTTGATGAGAAAGGAGTAGCAAAGGTGTTTAATTCTCAAGGAGAAGAGTTAGCTAGGTATTGGTTTAGTTGGAAGATTGTAAATTAAAAAAGATAGAGTAGTTGCAATACAGAGACAAAAATATAAATCTCAATATAGAACTCATAAAAAAGCCAAAAAAATATGTTTGAATATGTAATTTTCCATGAATTAGCACATCTAATTGACACAAATCACTCTAAGGAATTTTTATCGTTATCTTACTTGCTATATGAGTGATTAAAAAGTGTTAATTTAAAGATGAATCTAATAAGAAAATCAAAAAAATATACTTGAAAATATGAGTATCTAAAGTCATTTTAGAATTTTTAGCAAAGAGTTGGAAACTATAAGATTCTAAGCAAAGCCAAGTTTCCTAAACTTTGTTATAATTTTACTGCTTTAAGCTTCGTTTTTATTGTCTTTGTGAGAGTAAAGGAGCTACATGGAGTTGATTATAATTTATGTAATAACTTTAGTGGCGTTGATTCTAGTTTGTAAAAACTATAATCTAACTCTTAAAAACTCAATAAGATTCTAAAATAAGCCCACTTAACTTAGACTTAAAGCACAATTCTTCTCACAAAAGACAAAGTGGGTTTAGAATCTTAGATTCTAATGTCTTTTGTGGAATTATTTGTAAGTAAATTTAAGCCTAAACTCAAAGAACTAAGCTAATTTTCTTAATGAAAAATGGGAATCCCTAAAATTTCTACAACCTTTAAAAATTAATTTTAAAGGTTGTAGAAATTCCTCCCAATTCATACGAAAATTAGCTTAGCAGTCCCTTACAATTTGCACGATTGCTCTTTGTCTTTGTGTTTATAAAAATACAAAGCAAAAGTAGGCTACCTTATTTTTATGAGCCTTAAATACTTTCGTTTTAAGGCTTTAAAAATTTTCCTAATTGCTTTTTAATTTTTACAAACACAAGCCTAGCATACAATCATTCCCAAAGACTTTTTAGGCACACTCTTAGCACCTTATTCCTTACAACCACACTTAAAACCTCCTAAAATGCTAGACAAAAAAGGAGTAAGCATGATAAAAACTTAAGCGGACAAAGTCCTTTTAGGGCACCATTTGCCTTTGGTTCTAGTGTGGATATTTTTATAAATGGTAATAATGACGGAAGTATAAAAGTGCTATCAAGCACAGGAGAAGAGTTAGCTAGACATGAATTTAGTGGGAAGATTTTAAGAGATTTAAAAGTATCGCAAAATCAAAGCCTTTTAAAGAAGTATCGGGTTATAGAATCTGTATTTGCATAGGTTATGCTAAAAGGCAGTAAAAAGATTAAAGAATAGAGGTTTTGCATTGGATTTCCTTGTAATTTATTTATGTCTAGTTGTTAGAGATTAATTTAAACTAGTTTTATCCTATATAAAATCCTTTAATCAATATAGCCGATTGCATATATTGCTATATTTCACTTTGAGTGCTCGTAATAAATTTTTGGATATTCTCTATAAAGTTTATCATTAATTAAAGCACCATTTTCTTTTTTATTTCGTTTTATGCCATCACTTCCCCAAGTCCCCCATTGCTTAAAGAAAAATGCTACTTTTTGTTTCTCGCATTGTTTTTTGATATTTAAAACCCAAGATTCTTGCATAGCCCTTGCATTAAAACCACTCTCCCCACCAACAATCACCCAATCAATACCACTTAAATCAAGTTCTCCTAAATCGCTTATCAAAGGCTCACAAGAAAGCCATTTTACATTTGCTTTTAAATCTCGGATTAGTTCGATCCTATCTTTTACTCTGCGAGATTCTATTGTTGTGCCTAACCAGACATTAGTAGGAATCTCATTTTCTAAAAAATATTCTCTCATCCTTTTGGGGCGTTTCGTAAGGATTTGGTATTGATGATAGGGAGTTTTTTTGATAACTTGCAAGATAGAATCCAAAAAAGCATAATCCATTTTTTCATGAAATAAATCACTCATAGAATTTACAAAATATAGTGTAGGTTTTTTATTTTTAAGTGGTTCATTAAGTCTGTTTGGAAGTATTTTAAACTTAAAGCCATCTTGATAATCTTTATTACCCATAGCTTGAAGTCGCTTTGCCATGACTTCAGCATAGCAGTTTTTTCAACCAGAACTTACCTTATTGCAACCAATAGTTGGATTCCAACTTGCTTGTGTCCATTCAATTTTTGTTGGTTTCATTTTTTAAGCTCAATATAAACTTTTATTTCTTTTTTATCCAAATGAAAACCGGAATTTGCACCACAATATTCACACTTTAATTTATTTTTATTTTATTTAAGAATAACACTTGTATGTTTAGTTAAAAATCCATTATCTAAACCAAAATTTTTGATTTCAATATTGTTTCTTTTTTCTTTTAAAAACTCCAATAATAAATTTTGATATTCTTTCTCTTTTTGTGTAGGAGCACTCTCATCGTAAAATAAAGTTCCTTTTTCCCTAGAAATATCTTTGTCTATATTTACATTTCCTTCTCCAAAATCTTTATCTATTTTCCAAGTAGTTTCTAAAAATTTCCTTTGTCCTTCTCTATGAGTAGAGAGAAAAATCAAGCCATTGATATTTTTATTGTCTTTAATAAGAGAAAAAGGAGTAATAAACTTATCAGGTAAAAACTTTTTAAAATATTCAGCTATTACTCTGTGAGTTTGATAACTTGTTTTTCCTTCAAAATTTTCTTTTGATATATACTTAGTATCTAAATATTTTTTAAATGATTCTTCTTTTAAAAATCTTCTACAATGCCCGGAAGAAATGAAAATTAAAATATCTGTTCTTTTACATAAAAATTCTTTAACTTTATTAATGTGTTGAATGCCATATTGGTCTAAAAATATAAGTTTATAATAATTTTTAGAATATACTTTGAAGTCTTTAGTGTCAGATGAAATATATTTTACTTCTATATTTTTATCTTTCAAATTAGGGTATTCTTTTGCAATAGTAGATCTTAGTTGCTCAACCTTATTCTCATCATTATCATTAAAATAAATTTTTATTATTTTATCTTTACGATCGCGTTTTAATACCGCATCTAGAATCCTAAGTGGAGAACCTTTATGTGTTTTTGTGCCATCATATCCACTACCACAAAACAAATCATAAATTTCTATTGTCTGAAAAATCTTATTATCTTTTTTATAATTAATTGTAACATTAAGCCATTCATCAATATATTGCTCAAAAACATCTAGCTTTGTTAATGTTGCACTATCCCACTCTTCTTTATGCATATCTTTTGCCATTTTTTTATTCCAAGCTCTTATTTATTTTATCTCAATACACAATTCTAAGTCTATCACTTAGGCTAGAATCAAGATTTAAAAAGTTTTCTAAACTCAAATCTTCAAAGCCATCGATGAAAATATATTCATTTTGTGTATTGCGTAAGAAATCTAGCACTTCTTTATCACAAGTAACAAGATATAAGCAATCCTCACATTGATAAAGTTTGTTTGCAAAGATAGACTTTAGAGGTTTATCTAGCGTTTTTCCACTTTGTAAGGCTAGATGTAGTGCTTTATCAAATGGATTTAGATTTAGATTACTAATTAACTCTAAAGTGCCTTGTTCTGTAGTGATTAGTTCAGGCTTATCGCTTAGACTTAACACATTAAAGTGGATATTAAAATCTGGGTTTGCATTTGCAATCTTTGCACTTGCTCTTTTCACTCTTTCAATCGTTATATCACTAATAACTGGGCTTTTGCTTTTAAGAGTATTTTTACAAAAATCATAAGCAACTTTGCTTTTCTTTTTATCTATTTTTTCATCAAGTTGCACTAGGATAAATTTGCGATTACCATTATCTTCTGCGTTAAGTTCCATTACCGCTTGTGCGGTTGTGCCACTACCTGCAAAAAAGTCTAGGATAATATCATTTTCTTCTGCATTTGTAGAAATTTCACAAATTCTTTTAATTAAATTAATAGGTTTTGGATTGGAGAAAATATTATCATCTTTATCGTTTTTAAATATTTTATTCAATTCTTCTCCAGCTGAAAACGAACTCCCTAAATTTTCAAAAAAACTTGTTGGTGTAACGGGTCTTTCTTCGTTAATAAAAATCTTAATTTGTGGAACAGAATCTCTATTTTTTCCGTAATAAATCCTATTGTCTTTATCTAATAACTGAAATTCTTCTTTTGTAATTCTCCATACTCTACTATATTTTTTTCCACTTGGAGTTTCAATTTCATAGTATTTGGATGAGTTTTTAGTTCCTTTCATACTAATTGAACCAGCTTTAAACTCACCTCTAGGATCATTATCCAAATTTTTATACTCGTTTTCAAAATTTGGTAATTCCAAAAATTTATTAGTTAAAAACAAATCATAATTCTTTGCATAACAAACAATAAATTCATGATCTTTTCTAAAATTCTTTGTTATCTTCATTGTGCCACCAGAAGAACTATTTTCTTCAATTTTTCGCCATATTAATGTGCTAACAAAATTCTCTTCCCCAAAAATCTCATCACAAAGTATCTTTAAATTTGCTTGTTCGTTATCATCAATGCTTATAAATATCACTCCATCTTCTCTTAGTAAATCTCTAGCAAGCTTCAATCTTGGCAACATAAAGCTAAGCCATCCACTATGTGTGCGAGTGCTTTGTATGTTTTTAAAAAATTGCAGAGTTTCAGATTCTATCTCATTTCCTTCATCATCGATTTCTAGTAGTCCTACTTCTTGCAAAATTGCTTTATAGTCTTTTCTAAAATTATCCGGATAGATGAAATTATCATTTGTCGTATTATAGGGCGGATCTATATAGATCATTTTGATTTTTTCACTATAAGCGGATTTTAGGATTTTTAGTGCATCTAGATTATCGCCTTTGATGATAAAATTTTGTGCTTCCGCATTAGAATCTTCTTCGTTTTCTGTATTTTTGGATTCTTTGCTATGTTTACAAGATTCTAGATTGTGATATGTAAAAGTCTCTTCAAGCTTTAGCATTTTTTGAGTAGGAGTGCTATAAAGTGCATTGGCCAAAGCTTTACCTGTGAAGGTAAGCTCATAGCCTTGAATGTTTGTATTTGTATCTAGTCCTAAGAGAGTGGTGATAGTCTTTAAATCCACTTGATTATCTCTAATGGTTTGTGGAAAGTGTGTTTTAAGATTCTCAAATAAGGCATTGTGCCTCTCTTTAGAATCTATAATTTTTATACCTTTTTTTATCACTTCATCTTTTTGCATCATTTACTCTCCTTGTGCTTGTTTTAAACTTGTTAATAAATCTTGCTTATCAATGCGGGTGTTATAAACCACCTTAATGTTTTCATCTTTTAAGCTTTCTTGCAGGGCTTTAAAAAATCTTTTTGCATAATCTATCTTTTTTACTTCTGCTTCTCTTATTTTCAAGGCATTATCATAGCCTTTTGTCTCACAGATAAAAAAGATTTTTTGTCCATTTTTATCTTTTAGCAGGTAAGCAAAATCTGGCTCATAGTTTTTAAAAGGTGTGGGAATGCTAAATTTTGGTAATTTAGCAAAGACAACTACGCTTTTAGAATCTATTGCTTGATTTTCTTCTACTATCACTTCTTTTTCAATTTCACTATCATAGATTACTTTTTCAAAAAGATAGTTTGATGCCGGGGTTAGTGGCTTATTGCTTTTAGAATCTTTAGCGATATATCTACCTAACTTATGGCTTTCTATCTCTTCTTTTGGTTTGCCATTTTCATCATATAAAACAGATTCATTAGAATAGCTTTGGGTAAATTCATAGCCTACGCTTAAAAGTAGATTCTTATGCAATTCTTCTTTAAAAATATTTCTTAAAGCTTCAAAGGCAGCTTTTGGGGAATTATTGAAATTTGCTCTATTTAGATTATTTAAAATCTCTAATAAAAAAGGAAGTGGGATTTGATTTTCTTTTACAAAATCAAGACTTAAGGATTTAAAATCCTTATCTAGTGCTTTTGCATAATCTTTTGTGCTAATTGTTTGTATATCTTGGGTAATGATTTTATTGTTTTCTGTATCAAAAATTTTACTTTCAAATGTGATAGATTCTTTTTCTATTTGGATTTTATTAAACTCTTTAGCTATGTTTTGTATTAGAGAATCTTGATTGATATTTTGATAGATAATGAGTGATTTTTGATTAATCGTATCCCATAGCTCTTTAAACTCCTGTGCTAGAGTTTGCTTTATCTTTACTTTTTCTTTTGGGGCATTAGCATTTTGCACTTGCTCTTTTGTGGTATTTATATTTTTAAAAGATCCTAAAATAGAATCAAATTTATCTTTTAAAAGCTCTTTTAAATCTTTATTATCTTTGATTGTTTCATAAATAGGGGCGATGATTTTATAAATATTGCCAAGCTCATCAAATTCCACTAAGTTTAGATCTTCTAGTTTTATAAGCAATCTACTTGCCTCTCTTGCATTAAGCCCTTGACTTTCTAGCCTTTCTTGACTAATCCATACCGCATCCAAAGCAAAACTAGAATCCATTATTTCTCTTTGCAAATCTTCAATAAAGCCTCTTTCTTCACTGCTTACAAGCATATCAAGGTGATTTATATCAAAAAACTCATTTTCATCATCTCTCAAAAATCTATGTGTAATTCTTTTGCCTTCATTATTTACACAGATTCTAAGTCCTCGTCCTACTTGCTGATGACGGCTTACATCACTGCTTGAATTTGCAAGTTTGGTTAGAGTGAATATATTTGGATTATCCCAGCCTTCTTGCAGTGCCCACACACTAAAAATAAAACGCAAAGATGTATCAAAGGAAAGCAATTTTTCTTTATCTTTTAAAATCAATGCTATATCAGCGGCTTCTTGGTTGTCAATATTTTTTTCCTTGCTACTAAGCTTGGCATCACCGCTAAAATAGCCTTGATGCACTTTCAACTTTCCTTCATCGTCATAATCTTTTTCTAAATATTCTCTATATTTACTATCTAAATTTTGCTTTAAAACTTCATTGCGTTTTTGTTTATAAAGCCTTTCAAAAGTATTTTTGACAAATGGCTCTTCACCCCTAAAATCTGTAATATTTGGGATAAAAAAGAGGCTTAAGGCTTTAATATTTTGTTTAAATAGTCGCTCTTCTTTTTCAAAATGCAAATCAATAGCTTTTGCTAAAAGACTTTCAATCTCATCTTCGCTAAGTTTATAAGACTTTTTCTTTTCTATTATCTTTCCATTGCTTAAATATGCTTTGTCTTTATTGACATTTACCAAACTAATACCTTGAAAGCTAGAATCTAGCTTACCTAAATTACTATTTTGTAAAATTGTTGTGCGTTTTTCTATGCCATTTTTGAAAAAGGAAAAGGTTGCGGATTTTGATTCGGATTTTGACTTGCTGGTATTTGTAGCTATCAAAAATGGGGTAGTATTATCCTGAATAAGTGTATGCACTCTAATTTGCTTCACAAGATAAGATCTAAATGCGCAAATGGAATCAAGGCAATATGCAACATTGCTTAACTCATAATCATTTTCTTTAGGAAAAGTTGCACCAAAGCGAAAATACAAAGAATTTAGTTTTGAAAAATATTTATTAAAAGCTTCGCCTTTGAGCAAATGTGGTTCATCTATGATAGAAATAGGTTTTAGTGAGATTATATTTTCAAAGATACTTTTAGTATTAAAAAGATTCTCATTGTTTTTATTAAGTAAATTACCCTCTTTATCAATAGCGCTATTGGTGAGTATTAGCACACTTAACTCATATTCATTTTTGATATAGTGATTAATAATTAGAGATTGGGATTTACTATCTGTGTATGTATAGGCTTTTAAATGCTTTTTATACTCACTATAAAAATAATTTTTTGTGAGATTGATATTTTGTTTGACAGATTCTAAAATCGCCTTTCTTGGGACAAAAATGATGAATTTATTTTGCTTAAATTGCTTGTTTAGTTCAAAAATAAGATTGAGATAAGTGAAAGTCTTACCCGTACCTGTCTCCATTAGAATATCTAAATTTAATTTATCACTAATATTTTGCACCGGTAAGGGTGTGATTTTATAAAAAGCTCTTAAACACTCTTGCAAATTATCTTGCTTTTTAAAATCAAAATCTTGCAAAATCTTAACTATATTTTCTAAGCAGTTTTGCTGATATTCTTGTTTTTCAAAAATCATTTTTGCTCCGTTTAAATGATAGCTAAATTAATATTTATCTTCATTGTTGATAATCAAATATTACTACTTCCGCCCATCCTCCAATACTTTTCGCATCCCATTAGAATCTATCTCACACACAACATAATGGAGGCCTTGCTTGTTTAGCTCTGCCATAAATGGATCAGGGTCGTTTTGCTCCATATTCCACACACCACTACCATTATTAGAATCTACTCCCTGATTTTCCCCGCCTTTTGGCATATCGCTATTATCTGCTTTGTTTGGTATTTTTGGCATATTTAGCCCCCATTTGCCCTCACATATCAACTTTGCTCCAATCATCGCTGGCACTCCAGTAGTATAGCTAACCCCTTGTGCATTTACTTCTTTGTAACACGCCTCATGGTCGCAAATATTATAGATATAAATTGTCCTATCTTTGCCATCTTTTTTACCCTTTATGTAGCAACCGATGTGTGTTTGACCTTTGGTTCTAGGGGCTAGGCTTGCTGGATCTGGAAGAAGGGTTTTTAGCACTTGGATAGGCACGATTTTTTGCCCATTATGCTCTATCTCATCTACGCGTAAGAAACCGATGTTTTCTAAACATTTCATATGTGTAAGATAAGATTCTCCAAAAGTCATAAAGAAGCGGATTCTCTTTAATCCTTTGATATTGCGGATAAGTGATTCTAATTCCTCGTGGTAAAGTAGATAGCTATTTTTCACGCCTACTTCTGGGTATTCCCACTCTTTCATTAAATCAAGTGGAGCGACATCTCGCCACTCCCCATTAAAATAGCTTTCATTTTTTAAATCTTGTGTGTTTGCTTCTAGTTTGAAGTGTTTTTCTTCTCGCTCAAACTTACGATAAATAGTATCTTTTTTAAGATCTGAATTTAATGCTAGTTTCTCATCTTTTACCCAAAATCTTGCTTTGGAGCTTACCTCACGCAAATTTATCTCTGGATTAAAGTTCGTAGCAAAGGCATAGCCATGATCTCCTGCATTGCAATCTAGTATATCAATAGATTCAATCTCGTCAAAATAATGCTTTTGTGCATACGCACAAAATACATTTGTAACGCCCGGATCAAAACCGCTTCCTAAAAGTCCAAAGATACCTGCTTCTTTATATCTTGTATCATATGCCCATTGTTCTTTGTATTCAAAGTGTGCACTATCTGGGTGCTCATAATTTGCTGTATCTAAATAATGCGTCTTTGTCCTTAGGCACGCTTCCATTATGGTTAGATCTTGATAGGGGAGGGCTACATTTACCACTAGCTTTGGCTTGTATTTATCTATCAAAGCTACGATAGAATCGACATTATCTGCATCTACACTTTCACAAATAATCTCACCCAAACTTTTAGAACGGATAGATTCTGCGATTGCTTCACATTTAGAAATTGTGCGAGAAGCAAGGATAATCTTAGAGAAAACATATCTATTCATCGCCATTTTATGAGCTACTACGCCACCTACACCACCTGCACCAATTTGTAAAACACAAGCCATTACTTCTCCTAGAATTAAAATATTGAAAAAATTATAACAATTTAAATAACAAAGAAGATATGACTAAAATAAAAAATTTATATTCACTAAACACTTGCTAAACACTTGCTTATTAAAATGCTATATAAATAAATTTTATGCAAAGAATATATAAATTAATTATTAATTAAATATAAATTATTTATAATTATTTTATAAATAAAATATTAAGAATTGGGTTATTTAATGTTTGATAAAATATTCTGCGATAATATTGTATTCCCTTATCATATGTGGGAGTGGGGCATTTTGTATATTAGTTTTAATGCTTTCTTGTTATTAAGCCTATATAAAATTTTTTCTTTACTTCCGTATTGATTTACTTTCGTGTATTTTTAATATTTAGTTAATTATTTTTTAAATTATTTTTGGAGACATGAATGAAAAATTACAATTAGGAACAAAGTTAATTATGGTTGTAAGCTCAGTTGTAGTGCTTGTTATGATAGCATTGACTATTATTATTTCTACAAAGCTCACAGTTGCACTACAAGATGAGGCACATAAATTATTGCAAACTGAAAGTGTTAGACTTGCAAATAGAGTGCAAGGTGCTGTTGGGCAGACTTTTGCAGTATTGGAATCTGCTGGTAGCGTTATGGCATTAATCGTGGTTAATGATAGAGAAGGAAATATTGATCAAAAGATTTTATTAGAATCTGTAGAAAGATTATTAAGAACAAATCAATATGCTAGATTTGCTTATTTTTATATTCCTGGAGATAATGTTTATTCAAGAAGGGCTGCATATCTGCAAAATACTGATTATTTGCTAGATAGTGGAGAGTTTATGATCTTTGCACATAGAGAGAATAATGATGTAGCAGTGGTAAAAGCAGAGGATAATTTAAAACAATTTAACTCATTACATAATGCTATTAGCAATAAAGTGTTAAGTATGGGTAGAGTTGGATAATCAAAGAGTCTTTGTTGTTTATATAACAAGACCAATTTTAAATAGAAAAAAAGAACTAATGGCTGTTGTTGGCGTTGTGGTTGATTTAAATGAAATTTCTAATTCTATATTCAATGCCAAGAGCGTTGCTTATGCGAATAATAGAAACTTTATGATTACAGAAAATGGTGTAATGCTAGTTAATTCTAATAGTGAATTAGTTGGTAAGAATCTAAAAGATATAAATAAAGATGAAAAAATTACAGAGTTTATAAAAAATAATGAAATAGGTATTGTTGATTATAGTTACAATGGAGTTGATAATTATGCAGGTATCACAGAATATAGAGTATGGAAAGATGTAGATACAGAATGGATGCTTGTATCAGTTGTGCCTAAAGATGAAGTATATGCACCACTTGTAAGCGTAGAGCGATCATAATTATTACAGCTTTAATATCTATGGTATTTATTATTGTTGCAATTTGGCTTTATTCTAAGAAATATATTTCTACTCGATTAACCAATTTGGGTAATTTCTTAAATGAATTTTTAGATATATTAATTATGAAAGTAAGACAGCCCCTCAAGCAATCAAAATAGTAGCACATGATGAGATAGGCACTATGGCTGAGATGATAAACAAAAACATAATCTCAACTAATTAATCTGTAAGAAAAGATGGTGCTATGATAGATGAGATAACAAAAGTTGCATAAGATATAGAGCATGGTAGCTTTGCAGGTGTGCTTAGTAATGAACCAATCAATCCTCAATAAAAGAACTAAAGGTAGTTTTAAATAGTATGCTTGATATATTGAGAGATAAGATTGGTAAAGATTTAAATGTTATCCTAGATGTGTTTAACTCTTATGGGAATCTAATTTTTAAAGCTAGATTAGTGAAGCAAACGGCAAAGTAGAAGAGGCTATAAACTCACTTGGAGATGAAGTTGCACAAATACTTAGTGTATCATCAAGTAATAAGATTACGCATTTAATGCAAAATGTATCAGATAAAACATCTGAAGTAACAAGACAAGCAGAAGATATTAAAAACATAGTAGGTGTAATTAAAGATATAGCAGATCAAACAAATCTACTAGCACTTAATGCTGCAATAGAAGCTGCAAGAGCAGGAGAACATGGTAGAGGATTTGCAGTTGTTGCAGATGAAGTAAGAAAGTTAGCAGAAAGAACTGGTAAATCATTAAATGAAATAGAAGCTAATGTAAATATATTAGTGCAAGGTATTAATGATATGAGTGAATCTATAAGAGAACAAACTACTGGTATAGAGCAAATTAATGATGCAATATTGCATTAAATACAATTACAGAAGAGAATTTGTTTGTTGCTAATGCGACTGATGATGTTGCAAAAGAAATAAATCGCATTGTAGAAGCAATCAACGAAGATACAAATAGAAAGCAATTTTAATTTACGGAATCTTTAAGATTCCGTTATCCTACTATTATATTTTCATAAATTAATTTTATAGACATTATAAATGAGACAAGCACGATTAGTGGTTTTATGATTTTTACTCCATATTTTAAAGCCATCTTAGCCCCCAAATTTGCACCAATAAATTGTCCTAATGCCATTATAAGCCCTATGCCAAATAGCATATTCCCACTAAATGCAAAGAATAAAACTGATGCTAGATTCGTAGAGAAGTTATATAGCTTTGCTTGTGCTAGTGATTTTGTAATATTAAATCCAGCTAACATTATTAATGCTAGAAGAAAGAAAGACCCAGTCCCGGGACCAAAAAATCCATCATAGAATCCTATTGCACATAATGCTAGTATAAACAATCTTTTATGAGATGCTCTATCTTCATTATTAACTTGAGGAGAGAATAAAAAGTAGATTCCAAATGCCATTATTAAAAATGGTAGAAATTTTTGCAATGCATTAGTATCTATAAATTGCACACTTATAGTTCCAGCTCCAGATAGCAAAAAGACGATTATTATATTTGGAAGAGATTCTTTTAAGTTTATGTAGCCTTTGTTATAAAAATATCTTGCAGCACTAAAGCTACCAAAACTGCTTTGTAGCTTATTTGTAGCTAGAGTTTCAAGAGGAGAAGCACCAGCTAGAAGCAAACTAGGTATAGTAATCATGCCACCTCCACCTGCAATTGAATCTATAAATCCAGCTATTAATGCTACAAAAAACAAACATGCTATAATGTATATATCAAATCCAAAAACCTCAAACATAACCAACTCCCCAATTTGATTATCTACGATTATAAGTGAAAGTGGAATAAAAGTTGCTTAAGTGTTTTTCAAAGACATTTTAGGAGACTTGATATGAGCATATTTAGTTATTCACCAGCTAGAGCATTAGCACAAGAAGCACTAGACCACAGGGCGTTAAGACGAGATATGATAGCAAGTAATATAGCAAATGTATCAACTCCTATGTATCGCCCAAAAGATTTAAATTTCGAACAAATGATGGCAAAAAAGGCAGATGAGATTTTAAATAACGAAAGAGATTTCAAGCTTGATGTAGCTTTGACAAACAAAAATCATCTATTGCCATTAGAAGAAATGGATTTAAATAAGCCTACTATGTTTTATAGAGATGGGCATTTAGCAAGAAATGATGGCAATAGCGTTGATTTAGATATTGAGACAAGTGAAATGGGCAAAAATGACATTATGTATCAAGCAATAGTTGGTGCATTAAGAAAGCAGGGTGGAATTTATACCTATGCTCTAGAATCATCTAAGAATATATAATTAGGAGTTAGAGATGTTTTTATCTAGTTTTGATATTAGTGGATATGGACTATCAGCTCAAAGACAAAGAGTAAATTTAATCTCAAGCAATATAGCAAATGCAAATACCACAAGAACAGATGAAGGTGGTCCTTATAGAAGAAGAGAATTGATTTTAAAAGCATTTGATTTTGATAAAGTTTTGAATCAAAAGTATGAAAAAAGTAATAATTTGCTAGAATATGAAGATCCATTAGATGAGATGGATATTTTTGATGAGGGGCGAAAGCCAAAGCCTACGCTAATGAGCGTTTATGTTGATAAAGTTGTCAGGGACGACACTCAACCTAGAATGAAATATGAGCCAAGCCACCCAGATGCGAACTCTGAAGGTTATGTTGCATATCCTAACATTAACCCAGTTGTAGAAATGGCGAATCTAATTGAAGCTACAAAGGCTTATCAGGCAAATGTCGCTGTTTTTCAGAGTGCTAAGAATATGGCTACGACTGCTATTTCAATGTTCCAAGCATAAAGGAATATAAATGGAAATTAATAAATATGGTGTAGATTTTGAAAAGATAAATTCGAAACTGCAAGATGTGCCAAATTTATCTCCAAACCATGAGCTAAATGCACCGGGAAAAAGTTTTGGTGGTATGCTAAAAGAAGCCGTTGATGAGGTAAATGCATATCAAAAATCAACAGAGCAAGTAATGGCAGATATGGCGACAGGACAGATAAAAGACTTGCATCAAGCAGCAATAGTAATAGGTAAAGCAGAAAATAGCATGAAATTGATGCTTGAAGTTAGAAACAAGGCTATTAGCGCCTATAAAGAGCTTATAAAAACACAAATTTAATGAACGATACCACTTCTAAAAAAGCCGGTAAAATCCTGCTTCTATTTTTGCTAATAGGAGTTGGGTTTTGCATATTTTTAGGGACTATTTTTTATAACATCATCACACAAAGACAACTACCAAATTTTCAAGCAAAGAGAGTTGAGAGTGCTATTAGGGGTTCTATTTATAGTGCTGATGGATTCCTGCTTGCATCTAGCAAAAAGGTTTATAAAGCAGTTGTTAATACATATAACATAGATCCACAAAAACAAGACTTATTTGTTAGCTTGTTTTCTGCTTATAGTAAGATTCCAAAAAGCGAGATTGAATCAAAGTTAAAAGAAAAGGGCAATGTAGTCTTGTCTTACAACATAGATTCAAAGAGTGCTTCATATTTAAAGCAACTAAATTTAAAACTAAATTCTTTAGATGTTTTTAGGACATATGAAGATAGCAATGGAAATATTTTTAAATATGGCTTGTCTGTTGTTGAGAGTGGAGAGATGAGAGAGTATCTATATGATGATACAATGGAGCCAATTTTAGGATATATAAATAAACTAGATGATAGTAGAATCACGCGTGTAAGTGGTGTTAAAGGTATAGAAAAGAGTTTTAATGAAGAGTTAGAGCCAACTAGCGATATGTTAATGGTGGGCACTAGAGATATAGGATTCAATGTCATTTTAAATAAAGATTCAATTTTTAAAGATAGAGTTGATGGATATGATGTAATATCAAGCATACCTCTAAAGTTGCAAAAAAAAATAGAAAGATTGGTTGATAAGAATAAAGATATTCTGGGTGCAAAAGAAGTTGTTGTTGGAATAATGGAAGGTAATAGTGGCAAGATTTTAAGTCTTGCAAGTAGTGCTAGATTTAATCCAAATGCAATTAAAATAGAAGACTATCCAAAGCTAAATGCAAATGCAATAGAGTATTCTTACGAGCCTGGAAGTATAATTAAGCCGATAATTTATTCTATTTTGCTTGATAAGAATCTAATAAATCCAAGTGAGATTATAGATTTAGAGAATGGAAGATATAGGCTTGATAATTTTTATATCACAGATACTCATAAGCTAGAATCTGCAAGCATAGAAGATGTGTTGTTGTATTCAAGCAATATTGGCATGGCAAAGATTGCACAACGATTAAATGCGATAGACTATAATGAGAGCTTGTTGAAGTTTGGATTTGGCAAAGATAGTGGCATAGATTTGCCTTATGAGAAAATAGGTGCAATTCCAGATTCAAGGAGACTTGGAGGAGAAGTATATAAAGCAACCGTGTCTTATGGCTATGGACTTAGGACTACATTTATGCAGATGTTAAAGGCATATAACACGATAATTAGCAATGGAATCTCTTATGAACCTTATGTTGTAGAATATCTGCTAGATAGCAAAAATGTAAAATACAAAATAAATCACGAATCCCCACAAAGAATCTTAAGCGATAAAACGGCAAACATTGTAAAAGATACACTAATAAAAGTAGTATCCGATGGCACAGGTAGGACTGCTAAGGTAAGTGGAATAACAATCGGAGGCAAAACAGGGACTGCACATATAGCACAAGGTGGAAAGTATGTAAGGAAATATAATAGCTCATTTTTTGGGTTTGCTAAAGATGATAAAGGACATGAATACACAATAGGCATAAGTGTATTTGAGCCAAATGAAACTGAAGCATATTTTGCTTCAAGAACTGCAGTGCCACTTTTTAGAGAAGTTGTTGAGTTGCTTATAAAAGAGGGCTATTTAAAAGTAAATAAAGCTCAATAAATATTCTGAAGTAAAACACAAAAAGATTTAAAGCCTAAAACTAGGGATTACCACCCTAGCTTCACGCCACCACCTTCATTTACCTTATAGTTAGGGTCTCTTCCCACTTTATATCCATTATCACCACCATTGCTTAAAGGACGACAAATATCTCCATTTTTTATGCTTCCTTCTATTATTTTGCCATAGGAAATTTTTGGTGTTACTCTAGTTATTTCTACATTGCCACTTTTTGTTTCTATGTGTCCTGTTGTTTCTTTTGTATAAGAATCTGTAATAGCTTTACCTAAAGAAAAACACTCATAGCTCTCTCCCATATCTAGCTTTTGTGAAAATACTGCTTCTTCATTTGCGACTTCAGCCACTTTTAGAGGGTATATAGCATTTAAAATATCGCTTGAAATTTTATGTGCTATTTTTTGCATTATTGCCTCATCTTCGCTTAGTGAGCCATTTTTTATGGTGAATTTTTCAATTAGGGTGTTTGAATACTTAATCTGCCTTGTTGCAAATAGCAATACTCTATAATCAATGCTAATTTCAGCTTGTAGTTTTGTCTTGCCTGTTAGATTGCTTTTCTTTTGTTCTCCATCTAGTCCGCTTATGTTGAATAGCAAAATATAATCTGTTACAAGGACATTTTTAAGTTTATATACTTCATCGCTCATTGCATCACCACTTTTTATGAGTGCCTTTTCCATATCGTAATATCCTTGCGAATCTCTATCTAGGACATTGAATTTTCTACTTTGTAATAATTCTGTTATTATCTTTTGTTGTAGTGTAGCACCAAGCGAGGCTTGTATTTTGTTGTGAGATACATTAAAGACACTTATATTTCTTCTGCTATCAGCCTTTAGTCCGGGTGCTACATATTTTTTTGTAGTGGTTGTTTTGTATATTGTTACATTTGCTATGTATTTTCCATTTTCTTCAAACACACTATCTACTTCATAGCTATCTGCCGAACCTTTTGTTGCTTTGTTTATTTGCTCACTATAAGTATCTTTTATATTTGTGCTTTCATTTGTGCTTGTGCTTATGTTTATAGACTTTTTAATAGAGTTTATACTAACTCCATTTAGTTTCCCTATAGCTTCAATGATTGCATTATTTATGGCCTCTTCTCTGCTTAAGCCACTGCCTTCTCCACTTGCTTGTTTGGTTGTTGTATTTGTGACTACTTTAGCTTCTAATGCACAAAGGCATAGAAATATTAATAGAATCTTTTTCATGCTATATCCTAAAAATCATCAATGCTATTTACAATGCTTGATTTTTTATCTTGCTCTCTTGTTTGGGGCTTGGTTGTTACTTTTTTGTGTTCTTGTTTTATTGGTGATACTGCTTGTGTTGTATTTACATAGTTTTTATAAGAATACACTCTAATAATGCCAACATATTCTGTATTATTATCTGTATAAGACCATCTCTTAGCAGTTCTAATTCCTCTTAGATTCCCCTTTGTCTTGCTTGTGATTGTCTTTAGAGACTTATCTACTATTTCACTTATCATTTCTTCTGTGATTTCTTTTGAGCCATTATTTATATTTTGAGATTCTTTTAGTGTTTGTTTTATTATATCGCCTGTTTGTGTTTCATCTCTTAGGCTTATTTGTGTGCTTACGAATTCCCTAATAGCTATATCTGCTTGATTTTGAGCTGTCTCTTTTGCACCACTTTCTAGTCTATCTAGGATTCTAGAATCGCTTGAAGTCTTGCCATAGCCCCATATTCCATAGCTTATTATCATAGGTTCGCCATTTTCATCATATACCATTCTTATGCCATATTCATTTATATAGTCTTTGTCCTCTTTTGGTAGGAATTCTTCTAGCTTCTTGCCCTTGCCTTTTATGTTTGATTGTCTATTCTTTTTTATATCATCTGCTATGGCTCTTGTTTTATTTGAGATTACTGCAACTACACCAACTCTATAATTACCATTTTTGGTTGTTGTAACATAAGTTTGCATAGGCACTAGACCACTCATTTGACCACTTGCATCTATGATTGTTTTAGTTATAAATTCATCTTTGAAAATGTCTTTTTTCCTCTCTTGGCTTAAACCTTCTACTTCAATCCCTAAGTCTTTTAGCGCAGAATCTAGTTTTGCACCGGTGAGTTGTGTTACCTTATCCATTATTTGTGATAGCACACCACCTTTTTCTAGTTCTTCAAACTCTCTTGCATTTGTTGAGTTATCATTTAGGTATTTTAGGATTCTTTGGTTTGCCAATCTGCCAAAGGCATCTTTTATAAATTCACTTTGTATGTTTAGCATAGCCTTTTGAAATGCTATGCTACCTCCTCTTGCAAGATCTCCCTTATCAGATATATCTGCATATCCATAATAAAATGTCCTGCCATTTTCTGTTACTCCATATTCTATATTATGCGCGTTTGCAAATTCATCAAAATAATCTTGTATATCTTTTGTTGTCACCTCTTTTTCTTGTGGTAGAGATAATTCATTTTGAATCTTAATATCAGATTGCGTTATTTCAGTTTGCTTTTCTCCTTGTGCATAAAGAATATTACTTAAAATCAAAGAACTAATGAATATTATCTTTTTCATTATTTTCCTTACCAAGTTACAGATTTGCTAGAGCCTGTTTTGTTGATTGTTTGCTCATCTTCCCAATATACAAGTCCAGAGTTTAAGTCTGTTATTCTAAGTAAAAAGAAGTATTCTACTTGTGTTTTGCCATTGCTTAATCTCACATTATCTTGTCTTATCTTACCAGCTAGTGAGAAGTCAGGAGATACTAGAGTTCCCTTTTTTGCGATTGTGTTTTGATTGAATTCATCATTATCTCTTAATTCTCTAACATCTTCACTCATGGAATCTAATGCACCACCATGTGCTACTGCGGAAGTTAGCACAAACTTACCAGACCTTCTTAGAGCTGAAGTTATCTTGGCAGTTAGTTTTTCTGTATCAATTCTTTGTGGAGTGTCATTTAGGATTCTGCCTATTGCAATTACCTTTCTATCTCCTGCTTGTATATTTGCAAATGCAGGATCACTAAGCATACTATTTATCATATTCTCTGCTGTATTTTCAAAATCTTCTCTATCTAGTCCTAAAGTTAGTGCTGACCCTTTGTTTGCTTGAGTTGATTTACCATCTGTGTATGTTGGACCAGAGCTACTAGCACACCCTCCAAGTAATGCACCTACGATACTAAAAGCTACTATTAAATTTTTTGTTTTCATTTTTTCTCCTTATTTTCTTTGAATGTAAATTTTAAAATCTTTTGCACTTTTGTGTTGTGCAACTTTCTTTATTCTTTTATCCTTATTTGCAAGGATTCTTATTGTTCTATATTCGTCATCTATGACATTTGGTAATTCTAAACCATTTTCATCTAGCCATGTAACTTTATAGATAATATCTCTATTAGTGCTACTTCTTAAGATTAAGTCAAATTCTAAAAGCCCATTTAGATTCTTTATTTCTCTTAGATTCTTTACTATATCTTTTGGCAGAGATGAATCTATAAATACTCTATCATGTTTTGTATGTGGAGCGGGAGTGTAAGTTACTCCACTACATGCACTAAAAAACAAAATACAAGCTAAAAGAAAAACATACCTCATACCTTACCTTTGTATTATATTTACATTAATTGGATTGCTAGGGTTAAATGAGCGAACAATCACAAGCGCACTTTTGTTTTTGTTTAATGTGGCTTGATATAGATGAGTGCCATCTGGTGCTTTTATCTCTATCTCTCCATTATTATCTAGCATTACAACTGATACACCTTTTGGTAATCCATTCCAATATCTAACATCTGCACTTGTTGTAGCCATTGTAAAAAGTGAGCTTGCTAGTGCTAGATATCCACCTGTTGCGTCATTTTTGGCTACAACGGCATTTAGAGTAGTTTTTGTGATTGTTTGTAGTAATGCCTTAGTTATCATTGTGGGCATATTTAGCTTAAATTCGGTAGCTACTATATTGTCTAAAACTACAAAATCAGATGTCTGCTTATCATTAATGCTTAAGAATGGATATGAATATTCTCTTGGCTTTAGTGTTTGTAGTGCGACACTTGCAGTAATTGCTTTTTTGTCAAAGATAAAAGGAAGATTTAATTTAAACTCATCTTTTGCAATGCCAAATCCATTTTCATAAACAACAAAAATCTTATTGCCATCTTTATTGCTATTTTCAAAAAATTCTGCTTGTTGTTGTATTTCTTCATTGTTAGGATTGATTATAGCTACTTCTCTAAAGAGATTTTGTGCTTTTATATAATCTCTATCCATGTAGAAAAACACAGAAGCAAGGTATGTCGCATAAGGGTTTATAAAGTCTTTTGTAGTGTCAAACTCTTCCCAGAGATGCTCATATTTGCCTTCTATTGTTTTTGTGTTTTTACCTATGTTTTCTTCGTAGTTTTGTGATTTTTGTTGCTTTTCTAGTTCTTGTCTATTTTTTTCTATTTCAGCTGCAAAATATTCTTTTGCCTTATCTTGACGCATAAGTGCTCTATTGAACTCTACTCTAGCGTTTTCAAAATCGCCTAGATTCATAAAGTTTATACCTTTATAAGAATTTAACATTATTCTTTCATACAAGCTTCCTTCATAATCTACAGCTCCTTCATTTATAAGTGTAGATGCAACTGCTTTTGCACCTTTTGTGCCTACGCTTTGTAAATCAACATCTTCTTTGTAAGATTCTTCTACCAAATCAAAAAATTCGTTACTTGTTTTAAAATTGCCACAATTTTTTGCTATTAACCCAGAATTCAATCCGACATAAATTGTGTCGTCATCGTCTTTTACTTCTTTTAGCTTCTCGTTAAAAAATTGCTCATCACATAACTTTTGTGTCAAATTATTTTCATAACTTAAATTGCTTTGTGAGCTGCTACAAGCACTAAACAATATACCAGCTACTATGAGCGAAGTTACAACTAATCCCTTTTTCAAACTTTCTCCTTATTTATCATGTTTTATAATAGCACAATATATATATAAATTTTTAATAATTAATATAACTTTTATTATAGATTGTTACTTTCTGCAAGGATTATTTTAAGAATCGTTTTTTGTTATAATGTATCTTTTTGTAGAGGAAAATAATGCAGTTTAAAATATATGATAGTGTCAAAAAAGAAAAGCTAGTCTTTGAGCCGATAAATAAAGATGAGGTTAGAATCTATGTTTGTGGTCCAACCGTGTATGATGATTCCCACTTAGGACATGCTAGAAGTGCCATTGTTTTTGATTTGTTGCGTAGGGTTTTGTGTGAGCTAGGATATAAGGTTATATTTGCAAAAAACTTCACAGATATTGATGATAAGATAATAAACAAAGCAAATAGTAGCGGAGTTAGTATAGATGAGATAACTACAACTTATATTCAAAAATATCTTTATGAAATGGAGCTTTTAGGGGTAAAAAGAGCAGATATAGAACCAAAAGCTACCGAATCTTTAGAGAGTATTGTTGAAATGATTGAAGAATTGTTGCATAAAGGTTATGCTTATAAAACAGATAATGGAGATATATATCTATCTGTCTGTAAGGATAGAGACTATGGAACTCTAAGCGGTAGAATAGCAGAGCTAGAGGCAAAAAGCAGGATAGAATCTATCGAACAAAAAAAAGATTCTAGGGATTTTGCACTATGGAAAAGCTATAAAGGAGTAGGTGATATAGGTTATGAATCCAAACTAGGCAAGGGGAGACCCGGGTGGCATATAGAATGCTCTGCTATGATAGATAAGCATTTAGCATATAGTGGAGAATATGCTATTGATATACATGGCGGAGGTGCTGATTTACTCTTCCCTCATCATGAAAATGAAAGCTCACAAACAAGATGTGCTAAAAATCAAACACTAGCAAAATACTGGATACACAATGGCTTTGTAACGATTAATAATGAGAAGATGTCAAAATCTCTTGGGAATAGCTTTTTTATAAAAGACGCATTAGAGATTCATAATGGAGAAGTTTTAAGATTCTATCTTTTAAGCACACATTATCGTGCTTTGCTTAATTATTCTGATAGTGATTTATTAAGCTCAAAAAAGAGGCTAGATAGAATCTATAGGCTAAAAAAGAGGATTCATGGTAAGGCAAATACTCTAAAGAGTGATGATGTATTTAAACAAGAATTATTAGAATCTCTAAGTGATGATTTAAATATCTCAAGGGTTTTAAGCGTTGTTGATGAGTTTGTAAGTAATGCAAATGAATTTTTAGATAAGAAGCAAAATGACAAGATTCCTTTTATTGCATCAAATTTAGAGCTAATAGCAAGATTGCTTGGAGTTGGGCTTATTGATTGCTTTTTGTATTTTCAGCTTGGTGTTAGCAAGGAAGAGAGGAAGGAGATAGAATCTCTAATTAATAAAAGAATGGAAGCAAAGAAAAACAAGGACTTTGCTTTAGCAGATTCCATAAGAGATACACTAAGTAACATGGGTATATCTATAATGGATAGCAGTGATGGCTGTGTTTGGGAGAAGCTATGAATGAACTAATTAGTGTTTTTATTATTGCACTACTTGGGAGTGCAGGGCATTGTATTGGAATGTGTGGAGGCATAGTTCTAGCATATAGCTCAAAACTAGAATCTAATAAAATTATCTATCATCTAAGCTATAACTTAGGTAGAGTTAGCATGTATGTAGCACTTGGGATTGTAGTTGGGTTTATTGGTAGTATGTTTTCTTTAAATATATTTTTTAAATCTAGCTTATTTGTTTTAGCTGGTATATGTATGATTCTTGCTGGATTATCTTTATTTGGGAAAATATCATTTTTTAAAAAGCTAGAATATAACATACAAAATACTAGATGGTATAAGTCAATATTTCAAAAATATTTACAGATTCAAAGTGTAAGTGGAATCTTTATTCTTGGTATGTTAAATGGATTGCTTCCTTGTGGTTTTGTATATGCGTTTTTATTTAAGGCAGCTAGCAGTGGAAGCATATTGAGTGGTGCTTTAATTATGCTTTCTTTTGGGCTTGGGACTATCTTTGCGTTGTTTTTGTTTGGTGTTATTTCTAGGTCTATTTTGGATAAAAATGAAATTAGAAAATTATTCTTAAATCTAGCCTCTATTGCTATTATTATTTTTGGTGTGCTTATGGTTTATAGAGGGATTATGATTTTTGGCGGAGGAAATGTAAGTCATGGTAATCATGGTATGCATATAATGGAGGCTAATGCTACTAAGCCAATGCACATGCACTAGGGAGCTTAAGTCCCTAGATAAATCTGCCCTGCATAAAGAATATACATTCTTAAAACAAATACTCCAATCATAATAGAAAGTGAGTTTAAAAGTATGAAATTAACCTTATAAGCGTGGTTTTTAAGTGCAGTTAGAGCAATTACACTAGGCACTACAACGCTAAATCCAACTACACAAATCCAAAAGATTCCCGCCCAAGTTCCACTAGTTAGCGAAGTAATAGTAGCAACTGCCTTTTCGCCTCCTTGAAAATAAAGCCCTACAAAAAGTGCAAAAAGCAATAAAGATTCAATGGGAATAACCCTTAAATCCATCGTTAAAAGGTATTTTGTAGTATCTTTTGAAACTTCTTTTTCAAAAAATATAAGCCCAAAGCAAATGCAAGCTGCAATCCCGCTTGAAAGTCCACTGGCTAAAAATAAAATAGGCAAAATCGGACTATTATAAAGTGGGAATGTCTGAATGGCTGAGAGTAAAAATCCTGTATAAACTCCAACACCACCTGCTATGGCAAAAACCAATCTTCCAAACCATAAAGAGTTTCTCTCTAAAAAGTCTAAGAGTGCTCCAAAGATTCTAACTATCCCTCCTAAAAAGCTCTGTTCTAGTGTGCTTCTAAATCTAATAATTGCATACGCTAAAGATAGCGGAGTGTAAAATAAAAGCAAAAGCACTCCTAAAGACATTACAGATTTTAGATTGTAGGTAATTAGAAGTTGATAGAAATTTAATGGTTTAGTTAAATCAAAAATCAAAATAATTAAACCAATAATTATACTAAAAGGAGCTAAAAGCACACCTGCTCTTACAAATGCGTCCCATGGAGCTTTTTTGTTTTTGTTCATCCACTCCACACTTAAAGCTGTCATCATCGCTCCACTACTAAGCCCTGCTAAAAATAAATAAAGTGCAATAGGCCAATGCCAAATGATTGTTGCACTATCTGGTCCCCATATCTCATTCATAGTTTTATTCCTCCTTTTTTATTTGGCACTACAAACAATTTTGGTTTTGTGCCTAAATGTGGTTTGTTTGTAACAAAAGGTTTGTTTGCTAAATAGCTAAAAATTGGACTTAGCGGATCATCCAAATCTCCAAAGATAAGTGCATCAGTAGGACACACAGCAACACATGCTGGTTCGCCATATTGCTTTAAATGCGTATGTTTGCAAAAGTTGCATTTATCTGGCACATTTGTTTTTGGATTTACATATCTTGCATTATAAGGACAAGCCACCACGCAATAAAGACAACCCACACAAAGATTAGCATTAATATCTACAATCCCATTTTCGTCCATAAAAGAAGCATGTGTAGGACACACAGTTACACAAGGAGTGTGTTCGCACATTTCACAAGAATGCCTTACATAATTAAAATTAAGATTTGGAAACTCCCCATGAGGACCATCCATCTTGACCTTTAATCTAAAATAGCCATCAGGTATTGCATTTTCACTCCTACAAGCAATCGTGCAACCCTGACAGCCAATACATTTCTCCATATCATGTATCATTGCATATTTCATTTTTACCCCCTACACTTTTTCTATTTTGACACCAATGGTATGTACATTATTTCCCGCAACTGGAGAAATGGTGTTTTCCAATAGATGACTAGCACTCATTCCCTTGTTGTAAGCTATATCTTGCTTTTTACTTGTATGTCCAAATCCAAAATAAGCAAAAAGCGTATCTTCTCTAATACCAATTGTAGGCAATACACTTGCTATTTGGCTTCCAACCTTGCTAGTTATCTTTATTTTATCTCCCTTTTTGAGCTTTAATTTATCAGCTACTTTTTGATTAATCCACACAGCATTATCACTCATTAGCGTATTTAGCCAAGGTATATTCATTGTGTGTCCATTTGTATGCACAGCAACCTTGCCTTGAATGAAGTAAAATTCATCTTCATTTTTTAGCTTTGGATTGTTATAAGTAAGTCCGCCTCTACCACATGCTTTTTCTAGTGCTTCATCAAAAAGTTCAATCTTGCCACTTTTTGTTTTGCATTTTAAAACCTCGCTAAACTCTCTATCGCTATCTAAATTTGCCTTAGAGTTTGGATATTTTTCTACAAATTTTTTAATGCTTTCTTTATCTCTTGCAAGAAGTGGAATCCCATAGCTATTCATTCCTTTTTCTTTTAGCTTAAACATCTCATTAGGATAGTTATAGCCTTGCTTAATTCTAAAATCCTCTATATCTGTATAAGGGAATGCACTCTCATAGCCCATTTTTTTAGCAAGTTCTAAATAAATTTGCCATGATGGCTTTGTATTGCCTATGGGTTCTACTGCTTTTTGCCTTACTTCATAGCCCGGATTCTTGCCATTTTTTGCCAAAAACTGCTCATCTCTCTCCAAGTAAGTAGATTCTGGCAAGATAATATCTGCATATTGTGAAGTATCAGACACATACACATCTACACTTATAAATAAATCTAACTTCTTAAGTGCTTCTACAACTTCATTAGAATCATTAACCGTCATTACCGGATTTGAACGAGTAATAAATAGACCCTTAATTGCATAGGGTTTTTCTTCTAAAATTGACTTAAAAACTTTAGAGTAGATTCCTCTAGTTTTAGAAATTTTACTAAATTCACCATCTTTTATATCAATCAAGTCAATTCTAGGTTCTTGTGGAATTTCTAATTTTGGTAAAATAGAACCCTTAAACTCGGGTGCCACATGCTCTCCTGCAAGCTTATTATAAAGTGCTGGAGATTTAGGGAAATACAAACCACCTTTTGTTTCAATATTGCCTAAGAGTGCATTTGCTATGGCTATTGCTCTTCTAAACTCTATTTCTTCTGGGCTAAATGTCGCTCTATGCCCGAAATCCACCATAGAATGCGGAGCATATTTTGCACATTCTCTTGTTAGCTCTCTTATTCTTTTTGCACTTATATCACATTCCTTAGCCATTGCTTCTGGTGTGTAATTTTTAACACTTTCTTTAAGTTTTTCAAAGCCTATTGTGTATTTTTCTACAAACTTTTTATCATAAAGCTCTTCAAAGATTAAAGTATGCACCATAGCCATCATAAAGGCAGTATCTCCGCCTGGACGGATAGGAATCCATTCACTTGCCTTTGATGATAGCACAGAAAATCTAGGATCAAGAGAGATCAATTTGGCACCTTTTTCTAGTGCTTGTGTTACTCCTCTTGCATAGCTTATTACCATTCCTTCATATACATTGTGTCCAAAATTTAGCATAAACTTACAATTTGAAAAATCTCTACTAATAGAGCCGTTGCCAAACACGCTTGTAAGTGCTACTGAATAGCCTGAAGGGCATGTATTTCCATGATCAAAAATATTAGGACTTCCATAAGCATAGGCAAATTGATTTAAAAAAGTTTGCTCTGGACCACTCTTAGATGCAAAGGCCACGCTTTTAGCCCCATATTTTTCTTTAATTACACTTAGTTTTTGAACTATGTAATTATAAGCTTCTTCCCATGAAATTTCTTTTCATTTTCCATCGCCCCTCTCACCTGTTCGCATAATAGGATTAACAAGTCTATTTGGATCAAAAAGCTGATTAACCCCAGAGCCTCCTCTAGCGCATATTGCACCCCCTGTACTAGTAGAATAGGGATTGCCTTGAATGAAGACTTTTTGCGCCTCTTGCAAAGTATCTACTCTAGCTTCAATAGGACAGCGAGTACTGCACATTTCACAAATACTTGGGACAAATTTTGAAGAACCTTTCACTTCTCCACTAAAAGCCCCCAAAGTCCCTGGCATAAAACTTAAAACAACAGAAGTTGCACTAACACCTTTTAGGAAATCTCTCCTATTTATATCTGTTTTTATACTCAATCTATCCTCCTTTAAATTAAGTCATAACCATGATACTACTATTTTTTTATTTTTTAAACATTTTTTATTTATTTTATATTATTAATATTGGGCGTAAAAATGCGATATAATCTTGTATAATCATGGGTTGCAAATTAATTATTAAGGCAAATTTTCATACCATTTCAAAGTTAAAAATTGTTGGAGTTTAGATGAATCTTTCTAAAACTATTCGTTCGTTTTTTGCCACTGTTATAGTTGGTATAGAAGTTGATAATAAGTCTTGCATTATTGCTTCTAAATTTTATAAAAATGGTAAAAATATAGACACTCAAACAAAAGAGTTTAAAACTATACCAGGAGAACTTCCAGCACAAGCAGTAAGATATGTCAAAAAGATTCGTACAAAAAATCCCTTCACATATATCTCTACTCTCTCATCATCAATAATACAAGGTGCAATTCATAACGAAAAGGAAGTGGAGTTTGAAAAATACGGTATAAATCCAAATGAAATAGTTCAAAAAAATCAAAATTCTTGGCTTGTTTATGTCTCTAAAGATGGTATTGCAGAGACAAAAAAGAGATTTTTAAAACTAGGTGCTGATTTTATTATTTCCCCATTTATGGTTTTGTATTATCTATCAAAAAATATATTTCAAGATTCTTGCAAACTTTATATTCTTTTTCAGCGTTCAAATATTACCATGATTGTTACTAATAAAAATGAAGGAGTGCTATTTGGTGGATATTATGTGCTAGATAGCGAGATAGATTCTGAACTAAAAGTAGTTGAAAATACATATAACTTTGATGATGAAGATGATTTATCTTCTGGAATCCAAGATGAATTAAGCGATGTAGATGGAATTGATTTTAGTCATGATGGTAGCGATGAAGAGTTAATTGAGGTTTTAAAGGGAGATGATTCTGATTTTGATAGTAGCGATGAATCAAGTGGGGAAGATAATAGTGGGGATGATTTAAATGATTATGCGAGAGTTACTACTGCTTCTAAGTTTATACAAACTGCCTTAAATGAATTTTATAATAATGAATTGTATAAAAGTGAATTTATAAATGATATAGTTGTCTTTAATCCTCACAATATAGAAGAAGAAACACTAAAGCAAATAGAAAATATAACCATGTTAGAAGTTAGGATTGAAGAGTGTAATATTTCTGAAGTTTTGGCAAATTTGGGCTATGAATCTTATAAATACTTTGATGAAAAGGGGCAAGTATGAAAAATTATAGCTTTACCCCACCTATTAAAAAAACAATATTCAAAAAAGTAACACGTATCTGGTGGGGATATATATTTTTGACATTATTTATATTCTTTGGATTCGTGGTAATGTTAAAGATTCAAGCGCATTTTATGATTAAGCATACTGAAGAAGCATTGAAGATTCAAAGTGTGTTGCTAAATGATATCAAAACAATACAAGAAAATCTAGCACATGAACAAGAAAAAGTGTATTTTGGTGAGTTTTTGGTAACGCAAAATAAACTATTGCAAGATAGTATAGAAAATTTATTTGATTTAATACCAGAGCAAATAACTCTAAATAAGATACAAATGGAACAATATCAGCTAACATTATATGGAACAACGCCTTCAAAGCAGATATATACATTTTTGCTTGAAGTGCCACTTAGATCTATTTTTACGCAAAGTAGGGCTGATTTTTATACTTTACCAAATGGTTGGTATAACTTTGTTTCAGTTAGTAAGCTTCAAGCAGACCAAACAAATATGACTAATACAGAGCAAAAAGAGAAGCAATGAGAGCATTTTTCGCACAGATAGATTGGATTAGGAATACATTCTTTTTTGTATTTTATTTTTTCTTGGTTGTAGGAATCTTTCTTGGAGTAGTAAAGCCACAGCTAGATTCGTTTAGAAACACGAATGCAAAATATAGAAAGGAACTATTTGTAGTAAAGCAAATAGAAGAGCAAAAAAGAGCAGAAATACAGAGGCTAGAGGAATATAAGGCTAATAATAATTCTGTATTAGGTATGTTTAATGATAAGCTAACAAAACAAGATATAGAAGATAAGCTTGCAATTTATTTTAATACTTCTGGTATTGTAGCTGATGGAGCACCGCTAATTGAGGGAAATTATTATAAACAAAGATATGTAGTTAGCGGACAACTAAAAGATATAAATACATTTAGAGAAGCATTAAATTTAACAAAACAGCTAAATGGTTTAGCAAGATTTAGTTTCCCAATACACATAGAAAGAGAGGGAGAGATGCTCACATTCTCATTTAGGCTTGATGTGTATTATCTGCCAAATTAATCTTTATTTTGTGCTTCTAAAAGCTCTTTATGTTGTTTGTCTAACTTATAACTAAAATACACAAACACCGCCCATAACGATGCTGGTAACCACCCTATTAGTGTTATTTGTAATAATAAACATAAGATTCCTTGAAATGGCTTCCCCATAAAGAAAAATGACAAAAATGGTATAAAAATACATAAAAATATCAAGTAAAACTCCAAAAATAAAATTCACAAATTTTATTTTCTCTTTTGTTGAAAGTCAAATTCACTTATACAACTATAATAATTACAATATGTATATTTAAATTATTTAATTATTTATATAGATATATCTACGATAAATTAGTAGTTATTAGTATATATTTTATTTTTAGTATTTATAAAAATATAAATACATATTGTGTTTATAAAAATATCTACTATAATCTCATTAAATTTTTTAAAAAGTATTACAAATGAGTAATATTTTAGGATTCCCACGAATCGGACAAAATAGAGAGTAAAAAAGCGTTGGAGAGCTTTTGGAATGGTAAGTGTAGTGAGGGTGAATTAGAAGAAGTCGCAAAGTCTTTAAGGGCAAAGCACTGGGAGCTACAAAAAGACTTAGATTATGTGTGTGAATGATTTTAGTTTGTATGATAATGTGCTAGATTTAGCCTGTGCACTAAATGCAAAGCCAAAGAGGTTTGAATATCTAAATGGGTTAGAAGGATACTTTGCAATGGCTAGAGGGCATAATATAGGCGTAGCATGTGAGATGACAAAATGGTTTAATACAACTACCACTATAAAGATAGAGGAGCTAATCGCACTTGAAGCACTCTTTAAAGGAGGGGTAGATTCTAAAATATAAGAATTTTTAGAAGCTAACAAGCGTATAAATATATCTCGTGCCAATTCAGATAAAACGCACAATAAAGCAATAAGAGAGCGTGTAAGTGCTTATAGTATTAATAAAAGAGAGCTACCATTTGAATCTCGCATAAAGATTTAAAAAGAAGCGTTTAATTTACCACCTTTGTCCACAACTACGATTTGTTCATTCCCACAAATACAAGAGATTCGAGCATTGCGTTTGAAGTTTAAAAAGGGAGAGATTACAGAATCTGCTTATAAAGATGGCATAAAAGAATATATAAAAGATTGTGTAAGCTTTCAAGAAGAAGTAGGTTTAGATGTGCTTGTGCATGGAGAGTCAGCGCGAAACGATATGGTGGAGTATTTTGGTAAGCAGTTAGAGGGCTTTGTATTTAGCAAAAATGCGTGGGTGCAAAGCTATGGAAGCAGATGTGTAAAGCCACCAATTATCTTTGGTGATGTAGAGCGTCTTAAGCCTATGACGCTAGAGTGGATTACATACGCACAAAGTCTAACAAAAAAGATTCTAAAAGGAATGCTAACAGGTCCTGTAACGATACTTAATTGGAGCTTTGTTAGAGATGATTTACCTAGAAGCGAGGTGTGCAGACAAATAGCCATAGCACTTGCTGATGAGATAGATGATTTACAAAATGCAGGGATAAAAATCATACAAGTTGATGAAGCAGCATTTAAAGAGGGTTATCCACTAAGAGATGAAAATATAAAAACTTATGAATCTTGGGCGTTAGAGTGCTTTAAACTTGTAACTGCCATTGCAAAAGCTAACACACAAATTCACACACATATGTGTTATAGCGAGTTTAACGACATTATTAAAACCATTGACGCACTTGAATGCAGATGTCATAAGCATTGAGACTACAAGAAGTGGAAATGAGTTATTAAAAGTCTTTAAACAAGTTGGCTACACACATGAATTAGGTTCGGGCGTATATGATATTCATAGTCCTAGAATCCCAAGCGTAGAAGAAATTGAGATTCAAATAAAAGCCTTGCTTGAAGTCTTACCACAAGAGCAGTTATGGATAAATCTAGATTGTGGGTTAAAGACGCGTAAGTGGGAAGAAGTAAAGCCAAGCTTAAAAAACATAGTAGAAGCAGTAAGAAACATAAGGCAGAGGAGGTCGTATGTCTAGCGTAGATGTGGCTTTAGAATCTATTGTAAACAAGATTCATTCCAAAGATAGGTTTTTGAGTTTAGAGATAAACCCAAGCTTAAGTGCAAAGATTGAAGAAAACACCATAAATGAGCTAAGAGAGCTTTATAACATTGATGCATTTGTGGTTACAGATTCTCCTATAGCGCGTTTTAAGCCCTCATCTATTTTTAGTTCATTAAAGTTCCAAAATGCTTTGCAAAAGCCAGTGATTTGTACACTATCTATGAGAGATAGAAACTCTTTGGTTTTGTGTGGCGATATTTTGGGGGTTAATGAACTTGGACTTAGAGCATTTTTGATACTTACTGGAGATTGATTTAAAAATACTGACTGCAAGAGTACTAAGAGTGTCTTTGAGGGTAATTCTCTAAAACTTGCTAGTATTATAGATAATCTAAATTTAGGCATAGCACTTAATGGCAAAGAATTAAAAGAAAAAGTAAAAAAGATTTATAATTTTTTTGTGATTAATTCGTATGCTAACAATAAAGATACACTTATAAACAAAATAGACAAAAAACTAAGCACACATAGCATTGATGCACTATTTACGCAGCCAGTATATTGTAGAAGAAGTGTAGAATTTTTGTTAAAGACACTAGATAGGGCAAATGATAAGCATAGCACAAATACGGCTCTTGTGCTTGGATTATTTCCAATGCTAAGCTGTAAAACAGCCATTTTTTTGCGTGATAAACTACCTGGTGTATATCCCAAACCTTTGGATAAAAAACTAGAATCTGCATCATCACAAGGCAGAAAAGAGGAGAAAAAAGTGGGTTTAGAATTATCTTTGAATCTTTTTGAGAGATTGCAAAAAGTGCATAATAAATTCCATTTAATGAGTAAGAATCCTAGTGTTTTTAAGGCATTTGTATGATTTGGGTTTTTATAATTTTGCAAACTTTTTAAATTAGGATTACATTATGCGAAGCGATATTATTAAAAAGGGTTATGAGCGGGCGCCTCATAGGAGCTTATTGCGTGCTACTGGGCTAAAAGATTCTGACTTTAACAAGCCCTTTATTGGTGTAGCAAATAGTTATATTGACATAATTCCGGGGCATTTTTTCTTAAACAAATACGCACAAATTGTAAAAGAAGAAATAAGAAAGGCTGGTGGCGTGCCTTTTGAGTTTAACACAATTGGTGTAGATGATGGCATAGCTATGGGGCATGGTGGTATGCTCTACTCACTTCCTAGTCGTGAGCTAATAGCTGACTGCATAGAATCTGTAATGAACGCACACGCATTAGATGCGATGATTTGTATTCCAAACTGCGATAAAATCGTGCCTGGAATGCTTATGGGAGCATTAAGGGTAAATGTGCCTACAATCTTTGTAAGTGGTGGTCCAATGTTAGCAGGAAAGCTAGAAGATGGCACGATACTAGATCTAAACTCTGCATTTGAGGCAGTAGGAGCGTATGCAAGTGGCAAGATTGATGAAAAAAGATTACATGAGATAGAGTGCAATGCATGTCCTGGTGGGGGGAGTTGTAGCGGTATGTTTACAGCAAACTCTATGAATACGCTATGTGAAGCCATGGGTGTGGCACTAGAGGGTAATGGCACGATACCAGCACTTACAAAAGAGAGAGAAGAGTTACTAAGAAAGGCAGCAAGAAGGATTGTGGAAATCGCTTTGAGTGAGGAAAAAAGTGAGAAATTTAGATTTAGAAACATCTTAAACAAAAAAGCTATCACAAATGCCTTTGTCGTGGATATGGCAATGGGTGGAAGCACAAATACCGTGCTTCATATGCTAGCCATTGCTAAAGAAGCTGAAGTAGAGTTTGATTTAAATAACATTAATGAAATAGCTAAAAATGTAGCCCATATCGCTAAAATTGCCCCAGCACTAAGTAGTGTGCATATGGAAGATATAAATAGAGCAGGCGGTGTATCAGCAGTAATGCACGAAGTGGCTAAGAGAAATTCGTCTCTTGTACAATCTTTGAATGATTTCAGCGGCTCGACTTCAGTCATTTGCGATAAGCAAACTCCTTTGTCTTGCCTTGAAAAACATCCAAATCTTATACAAGATACTAGAATTTCAGATAACCTCCAAGAAAATCTCCAAAATTTACACAGCCACACTGCAAATACTGGAATTTGTGGAGAGGGTTTAGAAATCAATAATTCCATTTTATACCTTGATGCTTTAACAATTACGGGTGAGAGCTTAGGAGAACGCATAGCAAACGCACAAATTAGCGATACTTCTATCATTCGCACTAATGAAAATGCCTACTCACAAGTTGGGGGACTAAAGATTCTATTTGGCAATCTGTGCGAACAGGGTGCTGTGCTAAAGGTAGCAGCAGTCGCTGAATCTATGAAAGAATTTGTAGGTACTGCAGTGTGCTTTAACTCCCAAGAAGAAGCAATCAAGGGAATTGCAGGAGGCAAGGTAAAGGCAGGCAATGTCGTAGTTATCCGCTATGAAGGACCAAAGGGAGGTCCAGGAATGCAAGAAATGCTAAGCCCAACAAGCCTTATTATGGGAATGGGCTTAGGAGAAAGTGTGGCATTAATCACTGATGGACGCTTTAGCGGTGCGACGCGTGGAGCATGTATCGGACACATAAGCCCAGAAGCAGCTGAAGGGGGGCTTATAGCACTCATTGAAGATGGCGATAGAATTTCTATTTCTGTTTCTAATGGAATATTAGAATTGCTTGTGGATTCTAAAGTTATAGAATCTCGCAAAGCAAAATGGAAGCCGATAAAAAAAGAGATAAAAAGTAAGTGGCTTAAACGCTACTCACTGCTTGTAAGTAATGCAGCAAATGGTGCGGTGCTAAAGACGGAACTTTAGTATTATTTTGTTTTTTGTGTTGTGATTAGTTCTTCTTCTTTTAGCTCTTTTAGGATTCGTGCAACAGCTTCTCTTGCACTTCCTATATTGTGTGCTATACATTCTTGTGTGCAAACTACGACATTATCTCTAGTATATATTTTAAAACAATCTATGAAGCCATTGCTAAAAATATAGAAAAGAATTTGGCACTCTTGATTAAAATCAAAAAATATTGATACACTTTTGCAAAATTATTGCGGAGGCAGTTTTTGAATGTTTTGATTTATGGTTTTGGTTGGACTGGTAGAGCATGTTTGCATTTGTTGGAATCTTTTGGGATTTCGTGCAAGATTATTGATGATAGTTTAAATGTTGTGCATGATAAGTTTGTAAGCTTAGATAGTGTAGATGATTTTGATTTAATTTTAATTGCAGTTAGCAATAAACAAAATGTGATAGATTCGATAAATAACAAGATTTTAGCTGCGGGGGGGGGGGATTATAAGGTAAAAAATATCTCCCTTGATGGCTATAGAAAATCACAAGTAAAATTTTTTATAGAATATTATAAGTATAAGAACTATCTTTTAGAATCTCTTTTTAGTGATGACTTTTGCTTGAGTGGGTTTGCAGAAGTTTTTGAAAATATAAAAGTTAAACATAAGCAATTTTTAAAAGATAAGGCCAAAGATGATTATAATCGCCGTCTAGCTTTGGATAAGATAAATCCTAATTTAAGTGTATTTAGTAAGATGTATCAAGGAGCTAGTGGAAGATTATTTGATTTTGATGATGGGGATTCTGGTTCTTTTTTACTTGTTAATTATCCGGGTGTTATGCTAAATGCTTTTGGCGATACTTCTGATATGAATTTGTTTTTAAAAGAAGAAATTGACTTTGTATCTTTAAAAAATAGAAACAAGGATACTAAATTAGTCGTTCTTTTTGGGGCTTGCACTATAAGGGGAGGGCAGTGCGAAGAGGCATTTGTTGTGAAATATTTAAAAGAAATGCTAGATTCAAACTTTATAGTGCTAAATTGTGGGCTATCTGCTGTTACTTGGGAGAATTTTTTATTTTTTAATACATTTTTGTATCCTCTATTTCCTGATATTGTAGTAAATTTGTGTTTTACAGAGATTATTTTGTGTCAATATAATTGTGATGTGTGTTTGAAAACTTATCAAATACCATATAGTCCAACTTATGAGCTTAAGTTAGGGGATAGAGAAGATAGTGTGTATTCTTACTATCAAATGACAATAAGTGGTAAGCAGAATTTCAAAAATCCAAATATAAACAAAGATGATATTTTTGAAGCACTAGATATTAGGCTATTGCAGTTTTCTAATATGGTGGCTTCTTATGGTGGGAGGTTTTATGCAGTAATTCACCCATTTTTGCATTTAAAGAAATCTTGGAGCAAGGAAGAGAAGTGGGCTTATGTGTTCCATGATAAGCAAAATCCCGGAGTATATAATGGGTGTGAGGATTTACAAGAATTGGTTTATGAGTTTTTGCAAAGAAAGAGACAAATAAATATTTATAATTCAAATGATTATATAAAAGATTCTAAAGAGACACTTTTTAAAGATTGGATTCATATTAATGAATCTATGGCTAAAAAGTTAGCAGAGTATATTTTTACAATAATAAAGGAGTAAGTAATGAATGTAGTAAAGAGTCTGTTTGATAGTATTGGTAGAAGTGATTTAACAGAAGATATGGATAATTTGTTGGATAATGGACTTATAGATTCTATGGATATTATCGCATTTTTGGAGGCTGTTGAGAAGCATTATAAAAAAGACTTTGATGAGAGTTATATTGAAGTAGAATATTTTCAAAACTTCCACACTATACAAGAAATGCTTGATAGAGCTATGAAATAAAAAGAATTACAATTAATATGTAGACAAATATTATATAAAAACTAAGCCTTTCAAAGATATTTGTGG
>NZ_JAQHXS010000013.1:0-33255 GCF_027859275.1 Helicobacter sp. WB40
AACACCTCTTTATTATTGAAAGCTCATAAAGAAAAATCAACAAAAAAGGAATGAAAGTATAACGAAAGAAGCTTAAGAAAATATTAACATTTTAGTTTAGATAGAATCAAAATATTAATTTACACTCACTCGCACTCGCACCCAAATAGCACTTACCATTTGAGCTTCCAAGTGCGATTTGGTTGTTCTAGGATAGCTTTTACATCTTTTATATCCTTAACTTCCAATTCTCTCCCTTTTTGTAGTTTATGAATCTTATTTAAGAATCTAAAGATTCCTTTTTTATTTCTTGAGCTAACAGCCTCCTCAAAGCCTGACAAAGACAACTCAATAATTTCTAGCCTACTTTTATGATTCTCATCAATTAATAGCTCCAACTCTTCTCTTTCTTTTATGATTGCAGGCAATTTTTCTGCTACAAGCCTAGATATTGCTTCATATCTAAGCTGTGATTTACTTTTGCCCATTTCATCTAGCCAATACATAGCCATTGCAATGGCTATCCCAGTAAGTGTTCCTACAAAAATATTTGTAACAACATTTGCAAATGGGACAATTATAGGAACAGATAACAAAAACTTCTCTATTGCTTCTTCTGCAAGAATAAACCCCAACAATCAAGCCACTGACAATAAGCATCATAGCCTTTTTTCAATCCAAATGCTGCACTTGCTAGTACTGCTCCTCCAAGTAGTACCGGTATCAATGGTAATGGCATATTGCCCCCTTTTTTATTAATTTATTATGTTCTATTTGTGCTTTAAAAGATTGCAAACCTCGATATTTTAATGTATAAAACTCAAGCACATCAAAGTGCTGTTTATACACCTTCTCATACATAACATCAATTCTGCAAATTTCTGGCCTATGATTATAGATTGTGTATGTATTGTTTTGTGTGTCTAAAAACTTGCACACACCATTTCCTAAATCAACTCTTTTAAATCAGTAATTTTAGATATATTCCTACAACACAACCCACACTTATCACAAGGAAAATTATTCAACAAAGTCATAATCAAAAACCACCATAAAGCACTAATGAACATTGAAAATTAAATCAAAAAAAACAAGGCTACTTCAAAAATAATATAATAATACAATGAGTAAAGAGCAAATAGGAATTTTATGGATAAGCAGTGCAAGTATCGCATATGGGATAATGCCTATATGGACTGTTCTAGCACAAAATAATGGCTTTAATAGTGAGTTTATTTTATTTTTTAGATTTTTCTTTAGTGCGATATTACTTTTAGCATGGATATATTTTAGAAAAATACCTCTAAAGCTACCAAAACTAAAACTTCTGCATTTCTTTATGCTTGGCGGTATCATATATGTAGCACAAGCTTGGGCGTATTTAGAATCTTTACGCTTTATTCCAGCCTCTTTATCCGTGCTTTTATACCACATTTATCCAATTATAGTCGCACTTATTGCCATTATTTTTCTAAAAGATAAGCTAAAGTCCACTACACTTGTCTCTCTTTTGCTTTGCTTTTTGGGCTTAGTTTTAGTCTTAAAGATTCCGCAAAACTTAACTTTAGATTATTTTGGTGTTGTTCTATCTTTAATTGGTGCTTTATTTTACGGATTATATGTGGTATTTAGCAAACAAATAGCCTCTGGAATCTCATCTGTCCTTTGTAGCTTTTATATATGCTTGTTTGCTTCTTTGGTTATGCTTGTATCATTCATGCTTACAGGGGACATAAATATAGATTCGATTAACTATATAGGGATAACCTCGCTTCTTGGGCTAACATTTATATCTACCCTATTTTCCATGATGGCTTATTTTTTGGGAATGTCAAAACTAGGTGTAACCAAAACTGCTATTTTAGGCATGATAGAACCACTAGTAGCAATATTACTATCACTTATGATTTTAGATGAAAGCTTGAATCTGTGGCAATGGGGCGGTGCTATTTTAATTATATTTGGCTCTTTATTGTTGTTTATCAAAAAAGGATAAAATTAGCTTCTCCCACTTTTCTAGCACAACTTCTTTGCCAAAACGCTCTTTAATATTTGGGGCTTGTTGTTTCAAAATATCTTTTTGCACTGCCATTTGGCAAAAAGCTTCACTTAGCCCTTCTACATCTCCAAGCTTTACTAAAAGCCCATTTACACCATGCTCTATAATCTCTCCTGGTCCATAAGGACAATCATAACTAACAACTGGAATCCCACACATCAAAGATTCGATTAATACATTACTAAGCCCCTCTTTATGACTGCTTAGCGCAAAGAATTCTGCTTGTTTATAGAAGCTGTATAGATTTTTTTGTTTCCCTAAAAACACTATCTTTACCCCAAGATTCTTAGCATTTTCCTCTAAGCCCTCCTTTAAAGCCCCATCTCCTGCTAGAAGAAGTGAGTATTCTTTATGCTTTTTGTTAAATTTAGCAAACGCTTCTATTAGCTCATCAAAATGCTTACTCTCTATCATTCTCCCTGCACTTAGAATATAAGGCTTATATGCACTATAATCTTTTAGTTCTTCTTTTTCTAGCTCAATAGGGTTTGGCATAACGCATACATTTTGCAAAAAAGAGTAGTTTTGCAAATCTTTGCTTGTAAGCGTAGTAACACAATTTGCATAAGGATAGATTATCTTACGCAAGAAAAACCAAGCTTTTTGTTGTTCTAGGCTCTCATAAATACTATGTTCTGTGGCTATGATTTTTATCTTGGCAATTTTAGAAGCGATGATACTTAGGATATTTGTTTGATGAATTAGGCTAATTACTAGATTTATTTTTTGTTCTTTAAAAATCCTAACAAGGGCTAAAATTTTAGAAAAATTTGCACCAAGTCCGCCAAGAATCCCTCTTTTATGTCCTATTACACATAATTTTACATTCTCATTTATTGTATAGAATCTATTCTTATCGCTCCATACGATAAGAGTAATATTCAATGGCAGATTGTTTGCCAAAAAAGAAGCAACCCTCTCAGCCCCTCCCATAGAGAGTGAAGAGACAATAATAGCAATATTTTTATCCTGCATTGTGGTTAAACTCCACTACGATTTCTTTAAGTTTAGAGACTTTATTTTCACATTCTAAAAGCTCTAAAATATCTTTATTTAGCTTCTCTATATCGTATTCTGTGGGGCGTGCTACTTGGATTGATGGATATTTTGTCTTGCCCTCACTCTCTCCTATTAGTAGCTCTTCATAAAGCTTCTCTCCCGGTCTTAGTCCGCTAAATACTATTTCTATCTCATTTTCTTTGCCATAAAGCCTTAACATATTTTTGGCTAAATCCACGATTTTTACAGGCTCTCCCATATCAAGGATAAATATCTCTCCACCTTTAGCAATAGAGGCTGCTTGAAGCACTAGCCTACAAGCTTCAGGTATAAGCATAAAATACCTTGTAATATCAGGGTGGGTTACGGTTATGGGGCCTCCACTTTGGATTTGAGCTTTAAACTTTGGCACAACAGAACCAGAAGATCCAAGCACATTGCCAAATCTAACTGCTACAATCTCGCTTTGCTTGGAATCTACATTTTGTGCATAAAGCTCCACCACACGCTTAGTTGCACCCATTACATTTGTAGGACGCACAGCTTTATCAGTGGAGATAATCACAATTTTTGGCACTTTAGATTCTATTGCACAATCTATTACATTTTTTGAACCAATGATATTGTTTTCAATCGCACTTTTTTGATTGTATTCACAAAGTGGCACATGCTTATAAGCTGCTGCATGCACAACAATATCAGGTCTTTCTTCATCTAGGAGCTTTTGTAGTCTTTCTCTCTCTAAAATTGATAGCATTACAGGACGCAAAGGCTGATTAGCATTTAGCTTCCCTAGAGGATTATTTTTTGTTAGCTCTTCTGTGATTGCATAAAGATTATATTCACTATGTTCTACTAAGATAACCCTTTTAGCTCCAAAGCTAACACACTGCCTTACAATCTCGCTTCCTATACTGCCACCTGCACCCGTTATTAGCACCTTTTTGCCACTTATGAAGTTTGCTATTACTTCTTTATCTAAATCCTTACTAGGACGCGAGAGTAAATCTTCAATAGAAATATCCTCTAGCGGTGCGTCATCTTTTAACATGGAGGCTATTTTTACCTCTTCGATTCCTATTTGTTTTAGTTCGTTAAAAAGATTTTCTAAAGGTGGCTTTGCATAGCTTTTAGTCAAAATCACACTTTTAATACTATGCTTCTCCATTAGCTCTTTTATGGCACTTTTTGGATAGACCTTTAAGTTTGAGATATAGTTTCCCTGCTCTTTAATATCTTCATCAATGATTGCTAGAGGATAAAAGGGGAGTTCGCCATTTAATGCACTTTTTATAAGAGTTGCACTTTGTGTATTTGCCCCAAAGATTAAAGCTGGTTTTGGGGAGTTTTTAGGAGAGTTTTCTAAATATGTCCGCTTAGAGATTCTAAATCCCCCTATAAAAATAGAAGAAAGCACAAAATCAATCATCACAACACTTAGTGGGAAGTCCGCAAACAAGCCAAAAAACACCAAAATACCAAAAATACTATAACTCACTAAATGTGCATAAAGAAGCTTTAATGCTTCACTAAGCCCAAAGAATCTCCATGGCACAAGATAAATTTTAAACACACTTAATGCTATAACCTTTAAGGCTATCAAAGAGATAAACGCAAAAATCACATTTTTGCTAAATTCTAGTGGCACCTGAAAGGAAAATCTTAAATCATATGCTAGTAGCAAAGTAAAATAAGACACCAAAACATCTACAAGCACAAAGAATATTATTCTTTTTGTGTTGCTTGGGCGGAATAATCTTGACTTTAGCACTTAAACCCTTTTGACAAAATCTAAAACAAAAGAGCAAATCTCTTCAATATCGCTTCTTAATAATGCCCCACCACTTGGAAGACAAATCCCGCTTTTAAAGAGATTCTCACTTACTCCATTATTAAAGCTAAGACTATCTTTAAAGAGTGGTTGGAGGTGCATAGGCTTCCATAAAGGACGACTTTCAATGCCTTTTGTAGCTAAAAAATCTACTAGTTTAAATGGATTTATTTTGCCATTTTTAAAGCTTAGCGTTGTAAGCCACCTATTACCTCTTGTATCCTTTAACTCTGGCATAAACTCTACTTCTAAACCTTTTAACAATTCTTCATACCACGAAAAAATCTCTCTTCTTTTTTGCACTTTGCTTTCAATTTCTTCTAGTTGCCCAACACCAATAGCAGCACAAATATTGCTAAGCCTATAATTATACCCATAGTCTTTATGCTCATAATATGGCAAATTTTCTCTAGCTTGAGTGGAGTAGAATCTCGCCTTTTGCATAAGCTCTTCATTCTTGCCTAAAAGCATTCCTCCACCACTTGTTGTAATAATTTTATTACCATTAAAGGACAATGCACCAAACTCTCCTATTGCCCCTGTATGAGAGCCTTTATAAAATGCTCCTAGAGATTCTGCTGCATCTTCAATTAATAGCACATTGTATTTTTTACAAATTTCGCTAATTTCATCTAGCTTTGCACATTGTCCATACAAATGTGTAACAATCAAAGCTTTTGGATAGATTCCATCTCTTTTTAGCTTCTCACATGCTTCTTCTAAAAGCTTAGGAGAGAGATTCCAGCAATCTTCATCACTATCGATAAACACCGGAATTGCACCCTCATAGAGAATTGCATCAATAGAGCCAATAAAAGTAAAACTTGAGGCTAAAATATAATCACCACTTTTAATCCCACTCACTCTTAAAGCTAAATGCAACGCAGAAGTTCCGCTATTTAAAGCTAATGCATTTGAAGATTTTGTATAACTCATAGCATCTTTTTCGAATCTATTTACAAATTCTCCTAAAGGCGCAATATAATTACTCCTAAATGCTTCATCAACATATTTTTGCTCATTTTTTCCCATTTGTGGTGGTGATAAAAAGATTCTAAAACTCATCTTAACTCCTTTTTTGCTGGATTGCCTACTATTTTTGTATTACTTTTTATATCACTAATTACTACACTTCCTGCACCAACTACACAATTATCTCCCACACTTTTAGTAGGTATAATAGTAGTCCCTGCACCAATATGGCTAAGATTCCCTACTTTCACCGCCCCACATAGCGTAGAGTTTGGCGAAAGATGAGAAAACTCACCCACAATGCAATCATGCTCTAGCACACAAGAAGTGTTTAAAATTGCACCTCTTTTAACTAGTGCATTTGCATTTACAACTACATTTGGCATTACCACACAAGCCTCATTAATAATCGCACTAGGAGAGATAATAGCACTTTTATGAATAATGCTTGGCAAACTAAAGCCCATTTTGCTAAAAAATTTATATAAATTTTTACGCAAGAAATTATCCCCTACCCCTAATGCAATGCAAATAGAAGTATCTTTTAAGCTTAAGAATTCCTCTCTACTTATAGCAGGGATTTTGCTTATCGTTTTATTTTGCGGATTATCGTCTATTATGTATTTCACAATAAAGCCATTGCTAACTATCATATCAAAAATAACTCTTCCATGCCCACTTGCACCAAAAATTGCAAACTTATCCACAACAACCCTTATTTACAAATCACTATGCAACAATTTTAGCAGATTTTTTTGTTAAAATTATTCCCATGAGAATAGAAAAAATACAAGACAACGCATTTATGCTAAGAGGCAAAATTAAAGAAATAAGCGATTATCACGACATAAAAGCACTAATTGAAAAAATGAGAAAAAATGGAATTAACGAGGTTTATTTTGGGATTCCACAAGCAAAGGAAATAAGCTTTTATATCTTAGGATATTGGCTAAAGTTAGCAAGAAAAAATGACTTTAAGCTCCACTTATTTATAGAAAGTCCGCTTCTTTATAGCAATATAGTAAAGCTTGGCTTTAGCGAATTTTTAGAGGTAATAGATGGAAGATTGGAAGAATATATACAACCTATTTGATCCTGTTGCATTTACTTTTTTTGTGCCTGTGCATTGGTATGGGATAATGTATGTCTTAGCCCTTTTAGTGGCTTTAATGGTGGCAAAATGGATTGTAAAGAAAGATTCATATCCTATTTCAAATTCTATGCTTGATAGCTACTTTATTTGGGTTGAAATTGGAGTAATCTTAGGCGCAAGATTAGGATATATTATTTTTTATGACCCTTATGCTTTGTATTATCTGCTAAATCCATGGCAAATTTTTAATCCATTTGATACAAATGGGAATTTTGTAGGCATTAGGGGCATGAGTTTCCATGGAGCGGTAATTGGATTTTTGATAGCTTCATTTATCTTTGCAAAGGCAAAAAAGGTAAATTTTTGGCTATTCACTGATTTAGCATGTCTTAGCATACCTTTAGGATATGTATTTGGACGAATCGGAAATTTCTTAAACCAAGAATTAGTAGGGCGAGAGACCACAAGTATATTTGGTATCTATGTAGATGGGATCTTACGACACCCAAGCCAACTATATGAAGCAATCTTGGAAGGATTGTTGGTATTTATAATATTATTTGCATTCCGTAAAAAGGCGAAGTTTGTTGGACAAATAAGCATACTATATGGAATCTTATACTCCATAGCAAGATTTGTTGCAGAGTTTTTTAGAGAACCAGATTCACAACTTGGCTTTATAGCATTTAACTTCATAACTCAAGGACAGCTTTTATCGCTAGCAATTTTTGTATGTTGCATAATTTTACTTCTAATGCCACAAAACAAGGCTAAAAATGACTAGCATTTCTCTGCAAAATATATCCAAACAATACGACTATAAACCAATATTAAAAGATGTATCACTTAACATACAAGAAGGAGAGATGGTTGCCATAATAGGAAAAAATGGTGCAGGAAAATCAACTCTATTAAAAATTTTACATGGAAGTTTGGAGCAAGATAGTGGGAATAGAATCTTAAAGGGCACACCAGAGATTAAGTATCTATCTCAACAAGCAAACTTTAAAGAAGGTCAAAGCGTAAGAGAGGCGATATTAGAATCCCTTAGCGAGATAATAAATGCAAAAAATCAACTAGAAGAAACAAATAAAGCCCTACAAAATAATCCAAATGACAAGAATCTGCTAAAGATTCAAGCAGAACTTAGCACATATATAGACCACCATGAAGCATGGGATTTAGACAATAAAATAGACAAGATTCTAGATTCATTTAAGCTTAAAGAGCTAGAAACTAAATTCGCAAATCTCCTAAGTGGTGGTGAGCAAAAGAGAGTTGGACTAGCTTGTTTATTATTAAAAAAACCAGATATTTTACTGCTTGATGAACCAACAAACCACCTAGATGTGCAAATGGTGGAGTTTTTAGAAGAATTATTAACAAAAGAGAGATGGACTTTAATCTTTATAAGCCATGATAGATATTTTATAGATAGAGTAGCAAATAGCATTATTGAAGTAGAAGACTGCAATATACGGAGATTCAAAGGTGGCTATGGAGATTATCTAAGAAGCAAACAAATACTGCTAGAAAACCTAGCAAAGGAGCATGAAACACTGCTAAAACATCTAAAATATGAAGAAGAATGGCTAAGTCGAGGTGTTAGAGCTAGAGTGAAGCGTAATGAAGGACGCAAAGCTAGAATCATGCAAATGAGAGAAGATGCAAAAAATAACCCATCTATAATAAGAAAAATGAAACTAGAGCTAGAGCGAGAAACAAAAAGTTTCAACCAAGAAGAAGGCACAAACAAAAAGAAAATGCTATTTGAGCTTGAAGGGGTGAATCTCTCATTTGGAGATAAGATTCTAATACAAAACTTCTCTACACGAATCTTACAAAAAGACAAAATTGCCATAGTTGGTAGCAATGGAGCAGGAAAATCAAGCCTACTTAAAGCAATGCTTGGGAGAATAAAGTTTGATAGCGGGAAGTTTGATAGTGGCGATGTAAAAATTGGGTATTTTGACCAACATAGAGAAATGCTAGATGATACAAAAGATTTGCTAGAGACATTTTGTCCATTTGGCGGAGATAGGATAGATGTAAGAGGCAAAAATATGCATGTCTTTGGCTATCTTAAAAACTTCCTCTTTCCAAAAGAATTTTTAGATAAAAAAATAGGCACATTAAGCGGAGGCGAGAAAAATCGTGTAGCATTAGCACTACTCTTTACCAAAGAATATGATTGCCTGATTTTAGATGAACCAACAAATGACTTAGATATTCCAACTATAAATATATTAGAAGAGTATTTGCAAAGCTTTGAAGGAGCTTTAATAATAGTAAGTCATGATAGATATTTTGTAGATAAAATTGCTAAAAAATTATTTATATTTGGCAATAATGGAGAAATAATAGAAAGCCATAAAAGCTTCCAAGAATACTTAGAAATACAAAAAGAGCTAAAGCAATACGATGAAATAGCAATCTCACAGCCAAAAGTAGAACCAATCAAAAAAGAAAAAAGCAAACTCTCATATCATCAAATGCGTCTTTTAGAATCCCTCCCACAGCAAATAGAAGAGCTAGAGCTAGAAATAAAGCATATAGAAGATAAACTATACTCAAACACTCTAAGCACAAGTGAGCTACAAGAACTATCAATAACACTTGAAGCAAAAAAGGAAGAATGCGATTTAAAACTAGAAGAATACCTAAAGCTAGAAGAACTACAAGAGAGTTTAAACAAAAACTAGCTTTAAGTTATATTAACAAACTACAAGCTAAAATTTCGCAAAAACTTAAGGCATTATTTTGGATTCAAAGGTTATTACTATTACTTCAGGGAAAGGTGGTGTTGGTAAATCCACCACAACAGCAAATCTAGCAGTAGGCTTAGCAAATTTAGGCAAAAAGGTTGTAGCAGTCGATTTTGACATAGGTCTTAGGAATCTAGATATGATTTTAGGCTTAGAAAATCGAATCGTATATGATATAGTAAATGTCATGGAAGGCGAGTGCAACCTATCTCAAGCACTAATTAATGATAAAAAAACAAAAAATCTATACTTCCTACCAGCTAGTCAAAGCAAAGATAAAAATATACTTGACAAAGATAAAGTTGCAAATCTAGTAGAAAAGCTAAAAGAAGAGTTTGATTATGTGCTTTTAGATTCTCCTGCTGGGATTGAGGGTGGGTTTGAGCATTCTATATTTTTAGCTGATATGGCACTTATAATCTCAACTCCAGAAGTATCAAGCGTTAGAGACGCAGATAGGGTCATAGGCATAATAGATGCAAAAAGCAAGAAAGCACAAGAAGGCAAAGAAGTAGAAAAACACATAATAATAAATCGCCTAAAGCCTGATATGGTAGAAAAGGGTGAAATGCTAAGCGTAGATGATGTGCTAAAAATTTTAGCATTACCTTTAATTGGTATAGTCCCTGAAGATGAAAAAATAGTATCTTCCACAAATATGGGAGAACCTATAATTTATAAAGATTCACAAGCTTCAAAAGCATATCAAAACATAGCTAGAAGAATCCTAGGAGAAGAAGTGCCCTATTTAGAGCTAAAAAGCAAAAAAGGATTCTTTGGGAGGCTATTTTCATGAGTTTAATTGATAAATTATTTGGCAACAAAAAGTCTTCAGCACAAGCCGCAAGAGATAGGTTAACACTTGTTCTTGCACATGAGAGAACAATTAATGTGCCATATATGGACATGATGAAACAAGAAATCTTAGAAGTAATCAAAAAATACACAAAAGCAGAGAAAATAGACATAAAAACAGATTCTAACTCTAATTTTAATGCACTTGAAATAGAAATACTTCTACAAAAATAAATGAAAACCAAACTCACAAAAATCGCAATCGCTCTAGTGGCTATTATGTCAGCTTTGAGCATTTTGCCCTTAATGGATATAACATCACTAAATACAAAACAAACAGAATCTGAATTTGAAGATTCAAATAATTCTCAAGCTACAAATGAAGACAACAATCTAACAAGCACAAATGAAAAACTAATAGAAAAAAATATAGATTTCTTAAAAGAGAATATAGAAATCTTACAAAATCAAACAAACACAACAAAAATAGAAGATAACAACACTATAAAGCAAGAACCAATAGAGCCAACAAAACAAGAATTTACACAAAATACAAATGAAGATTCATGCAATAGGGCTAAACCTCAACTAGCAATAATAATAGATGATGTAGCCACAATGCAACAATACAACAGCATAAAGAGCGTCCCATTTAAACTAACCCCATCAATATTCCCAAGAAGTAAAGCTACGCCAAACACGCCACAAATAGCAAAACAAGCACCATTTTTCATGGTTCATCTACCGCTTGAGGCATTAAACTTCTACCAAAAAGGTCATAGATGGATTCTAACTAGCAATACCAAAGAGGAAATGCAAACAATAATAGATGAAATAACAAGGGACTTCCCACGCTTAGAATATATCAACAATCACACCGGTAGCAAATTCACACAGACATACGAATCTTTAGAAAAATTACTAGATATTTTAAATAATGAAAAAATAACATTTCTAGATTCAAGAACTAGCTCTAAAACACAAAGTGCAAAATATTATGCAAACCACAATATAACTCCACAAAACAAATGTCAGAGTGTATTTTTAAAAAGAGATATATTTTTAGATAATGAACTTGATATACCAAAAATAACACAAAACATAATAGATTCTATAAACTTAGCCAAAAAAAGAGGCTATGCAATAGCAATAGGACACCCACACAAAGAAACCATACTAGCCCTAAAAAACGCCACCAACTACATAAAAGATTCTGGTGTTGAGCTTGTATATGTAAATGAGCTAGTAATTAAGTAAAATATTGCTAAAATCAAAACTAAAAGGTTGCAAGGCTGGGAATGATAAAACCAAAAGAAAGCATTAGACTTCAAGGCAGCATTTTAAACATAGTAGAAGGCAGGGAATCTACATTTTGCATAGACAATACATTTCGCCTTACAGAAATAGACAGCTCGTTAAAAATTAAGGGCAATATGCAAGTTACAAAACATGCCAAACCCCCACATAGATACTCTCATGCATTTGGAATCTCACGCTTTGCTTATTGTTGTGTGCCAATTATGGGAGAACATAAGGTATTTATCTTAGAGTTTAGAGATGGCAAAGTCCAACATATAAGCACACTAGAAGATCATGATGGCGATATTGAAGCATGTGGATTTTCAAAAAATGGTGAAATCTTTGCAACAGGTGGACAAGATGGCAGGGTATTCTTTTATGACGCAAAAAGCTTCTTGCCACTTGGCTCATTAATGGCAAGATCTGATTATATATCTGTAATTACATTTTCGCAAAATAGTGAATTTTTAGCAATTAGTGGCTTTGATAAATTTACTATGGTTTTTGATATTTTGCGACATAAGATTATTTTTAACTTTGTTACAAACGATGTAGTAGAATCTTCTGCATTTTTTGATAATGACGAAAAGCTAATGCTAGTATGTCGCAATAATTCAAGCATAATATTTAGCCTAAAAGATGGAAAAATCATATCCCAAGAATATCCATTTGCCTTTTGGCCTACAAGCATAGCAATACAAAAAGATAGCAATTTTGCCCTAGTTGGCACACGCTCAAATGTAATATATATAATCTCAACAAAAGACAATAGCAAAATAATGGAAATAGAAGATACCTATTCTGGAATCTCTAATATATCCTTTGCACATGGTTTATTATATATTGGTTATATTGATGGAACACTACTTGTTGTAAACCACAAAGAAAGTGAAGAGAAACTAAAAACAAGCCTAGAATCTAAAAACTACAAAGAAGCAAGAGAAGCAGTAGATGAAAATGTTTTTTTAAGCATACACCCGCTTATGAAAGAATTCGATGAAGCATGGGCTGGTGTGCTACAAGAGGCGATAGATATGCTAAATAAAGACCAAATAGATGAGGCAGTATCTCATGTAGCACCATTTATAGTAGATGAGAGCAAAAAAAATGAATTTGACTTTTATCTATCACAAAAAGAAGGCGTGCAGGAATTTATAAGCTTTATTGAAAAAAAAGACTATGCAAAAGCTTATGAAATGGTGAGAACCACAAAATTTTTAGCAAAAACACAAAGTTATGAAAGATTGGAGAATATATGGAATAAAGCCTTCTCTAATGCTAAAAAACTCCTAGTAGAAAATGCTCAAGCAAATTACAAAATAGCAGAGCAACATCTAGCACCATTTGAAAATACTCCAAAGAAAGAATTAATAGTCCAGCTACTAAGAAATTGCGATGTATTCTCAAAGGCTGAAAGCATAATAAAACAACAAAACTTCAAAGAATACTTTGCATTGACAATGCAGTTTTCTTTTCTAAGAGAAACTGACTTATACAAAAAAGTCCTCATATTTGGCGAAAAAATGCTAACAAATGTAATAGAGCTAGAAAAAGACCTAAAATATGACGAAGCCAAAAAAATAGCAGACACTCTTTTGTGCTTCCCAAACTTGAAGCGTTCCGCACAAGAAAGACTAGTATCAATGCAACAAAAAGAAAATTTCTTTGAAGCTATAAACAATAAAGACATCAAAAAAGTATATAACATGGTAGATGAAATAGAATCTTTGCGTTCATTGCAAGAGTTTAAAATATTCACACAAGATTTTCTAAATAAATTTGAAGAAGCAAAAACATACTCCTATGCAGGCAATGCACAGCATATTATAGTTATTTTTGGAGAATATATGGAAATACCATATTGGATTGATAAAATAGCTTCACTAATGAAAGTAGCATATCTAAAGCAAATATCAAATGCACTAAATGAAATAGATGTAAATTGGAATATGACACTTAGGAGATATGTAGATAGATTCGGATGTGGATTGGAGCTAGTAAAGCTATTACAAAATCATAGTAGTAACTCTATATTGGATAATTTTGAAAGGGATTGCGAGTGTGATGGATATAGGCATTTAGGCTTTGTGCCAAATATAGTGATATACAAAACACAAAATGCACAATAAACTAAATACCATCCCAAAAGAACTAGAATCTCTAAAAGAAAGCATACAAGATATATACTATCTAGGAAACACGGAGTTATTAAATAAACGCAAATTCACAATAATCGGATCAAGAAAGCCAAACCCATATGCACAAGCACTAACAAAAGAAATAGCAAATAAAATATCAAAAAAAGGTGGCGTAATAGTTAGTGGTGGGGCATTAGGCATAGATATTCTAGCCCATATAAATGCTATGCCAAATACAATAATGGTATCTCCATCATCGCTAGATATAATCTACCCTAAAGCAAATGCAAAGACAATCAAACAAATACAAAAAGATTCTTTACTCTTAAGTCAATTTAGCCCCACATATACACCGCATAGATTTTCATTTTTAGAAAGAAACAAGCTTGTAGTTAGCTTAGGAGAGCTAGTAATAATCCCATATGCAGATATGCTAAGTGGCTCAATGCAAAGTGCAAGATACGCAATAAGCAACAACATACCAATCTATGTCTTCCCACACAGAATGAATGAAAGCAAAGGCACTTCAATGCTAATAAAAGAGAATCTAGCAAATGTAATATGGGATATAGACGAATTTATACAAGATATTTTTGGAGATTGCCAACAAAGCAGTGATGAAATATTAGAATTTTGTAAAACAAATCCATTTTTTGAAGACGCACTTTTAAAATTTGGCGATATTATATTTGAATATGAATTAGACGGCAAAATAATCCGTAGTAATGGTAGAATCGAGGTTGTATGATTGCGCTTGATATAGGGCTAAAGAGAATAGGTATAGCACAAAATAGACTAGGGATTGCAATACCGCTAAATCCAATTATCAGAAAAAACAGAAACCAAGCAGCAAATGAGCTAAATAAGATAATACAAACCATAAACCCAAAAATAATAATAATAGGAATCCCAAAAGATGGTAATGCAGAAGAAGAAATGACGCGTAGGATTAAGCATTTTGTATCACTATTAGATATTTCAAGCAATATAAAAATAGTCTATGTAGATGAATCTTTTAGCACATTTGAAGCAGAAGAAAGAATAAAAGAAATAAAGAAAAATAGAAAAAATGGAACTATAGATAGCATCGCTGCTTCTATAATCCTAGAGAGATATTTAATGAGCCAAAAATAATACCAATGGCTTATTGTTAAATAATAAATTTATTTGAACACCCTGTTTATCAGATAGAATCTCTGCAATCTCATCTTCGCTCTTACATGCTTTTGGCAACGAAATTCCTATTGATATATTGCTTTCTGATAGCACTGCTTTAGACCTACCTGCTATGATATTTGTAAATTCCAAAATAACATCTAGTAACTCGCCATCACTTTGACATTCCTCGCCAAGTATCATAACTGATGCTTCTTGAACTAACTCCTTGCTTAGACACAATGCTACTATACCTGATATATCTCCTTCAAATGTAATCATACCACCCATAATATCAGCATTACCAACTTTATTATATGTTGTAACCTTATAATCTGTCCTCTTGGCCTCTCCACCAGTAAGAGAAGTTAGAGTCTCAACTGCGGCATTTATAAAGACAGGAAGTTGTGCTACTAGATGCTTTGTTAAGCCTTTTCTTTTTTGTTCTAGCTTTTGATGCTCTTTTGCCAATTCTTGTATCTTTGGATTGGATCTACACTCCTCAACAGAATTAAAGAAGAATACATGACTTCTATTGCACAATTCAACTTTATCCCTATCTAATTGAGCTTTTAACCCACATATAGCAATACATGCTTCAAATTTGACATTATTTAATGCCAAAGACATTATAAAATCAAGTGCTGCCAAATTAAAATCTGTTGTTTCAGTGGCATCAAAAATAAATATTTTATAACCCTCTCTTAACCTTGAATTGTGTGCTTGAACATTGAAGTATAAAGAAACGGTTTTATCTACCTTCTTGTATAAAGTATAGGTAACAATTCCATTATTAATTGTAATTGGTATAAAATTACCCATAACATCAAAATAAATATCATAAATATATAATGCTTTATCCTCAAATTGCTTACGCTTTTGTGAAAACTCACCAGCACTATTTACCAAAATTACATTATATCCCTTTGCTTCTAGCTCCTTTGATATAAGTGTTTGAATCATTCCATCTGGTTCATAATATATGATATCTTGGTTTAGAGGAGGCAATTTTAATCCAAGCAATAAATTTGCCATTGCTTCTGTTCTAAAAAGAGGCAAACTCTTGTTTGGAAATAGTGCTTTTAACTTTGGAAACTGCTCATCATTGTATCCAACAAAAGCTACAACAATACTAACTTTAGTCTGCATTGCCAACAAGGACTTGGCTATTAAGATAACAGCACCCTCATCAAATGAAGACACATGCTCAAATGAAAAATATACAGCCTTTAAAGACAGGCTTCTTATGGTAGCACAATTAGAAACAAGAATCTCGCATATTTCCTTTGCCTGCTTCATCTCAAGATTTACATCTGGTGTATATACGGCTATATCATGTTTTATTACTGGTCGCATACATACTCACTTATTTTACATTATAAACTTCGGCTTCAACTCTTCTATTCTCCATTCTACCATGTGCTGTGCTATTATCAGATATAGGTCTGCTCTCACCATATCCCTTAACTTGTAATCTTGAAGATTCAACTCCTTCTTGCACTATTTTTTCTTTTACAGCTTTAGCTCTATTTTCAGATAATCTTTGATTATACTCATCGCTACCAACACTATCAGTATGACCGCTAATTATTGCTGTTTTATCTTTGTTTTCTTGCATGTATAATGCAAAATCCTTTATTTCTGAATAATATTTAGGATTCACAACCGCAGAATCAAATGGGAATTGAACCTTAAAGGTATGTATATGTGATAACACAGGCTCTTTTGGTGCTTCTTGCACTTCTGTAATCTCTACAACTTCATATTCTTCTACATATTTGCCAAATGGTATACTAAAGCCTAAAGTAGCTACAATATCACTTCTTCCATCAAAACTCATTAAATGCCTAAGTTCTGTCTTTAAATGGAAATTAGAAGCAATAGCCCATCTAATACCGACACCATATTGACCAAACATATCATCATCCATATTGTAAAAATTTTTACTAAAATCCTCATAACCAAAACCACCCAAAATATAAGGGGATACACTAGATTCTGTGTAAAATTCTTTTACAAGATTCAAATAATACCTATTTTGACTAGCACTAATATTGTGGGCATAATCTATATTTGAATATTCATATCCAACCTCAACTAAAACTTCCTTAGAGACCCTATTTGCAAACTTCAATCCATATACCAAATCCATGTTGTTTTTATATCTGTCATTGCTTATATGATAACTACCACCAATTTGAGGAGTAATTTCCACCAAATTATCTGCTGCAAACAAACTTCTGCCCAATAAACTACAGGCTACAATCGAAACTCCACACAACTTATTCATAATCTCTCCTTAAATTAATTAAACTACAATTATTTACACAAACAGACAAATAAAAGATTACTTGCTTTAAAGTTTATAATTATACAATACCGAAGTTAAATAAAACATTATTACATAAGGAAAATTTGGCTTGGACTATAAGCAAACTATAAACAACTTGGTAGAGTTTATAAAAAATGAAGTAGAATCTAGAGGATTTAAGCGTGTTGTAGTTGGAATTAGTGGTGGTTTAGATTCTGCAGTTGTAGCAAGTTTATGCAAGTTGGCTTTACCAAATGATACACATGGAATATTAATGCCATCAAAAACTTCGTCTAAAATTCATCTAAATGACGCAAAACTACTATGCGACACGCTAGACATAAAAAGCAGTATTTATAGTTTAGAGTTACTGCAAGAATCTTTTTGCAAAACACTAAACAAAAATATCACAGGGATTGAGATGGGCAACCTATGTGCAAGACTTAGAATGTCAATTTTATACAATTATGCATATAGCAATGAAGCCATTGTAATAGGAACTAGCAACAAAAGTGAGATAATGCTTGGATATGGGACTATTTATGGCGACCTAGCTTATGCGATAAATCCAATAGGAGACATATACAAAACAGACATTTTCAAACTAGCAAAATTTTTAAATATACCCAAGTCAATAATAGACAAAAAACCAAGTGCTGACTTCTATGAAGGACAAAGCGATGAAGAAGAACTTGGATTTTCTTATGCAATGATAGATGAGATTCTAAAACAACTAGAACAAGGCATAGACATAAAAACACTAGAATCCAAAACAAACAAGGAAGCATTAAAGTTTGTATGTGCAAGAATCAAAAGTATGGAGTTCAAACGACAAATGCCAACAATAGCCAAAATAAATTAAGGATTAAAATGAGAGGTATAGAAAAATATTTTTATAAACCAAGTTTTCTGCAAAAAATACTAGCAATATTATTGCTCCCGATTAGTATATTTTACGCATTTATAGCAACAATTAGACGAAAAATGGCAAAATTTGAAGATTTTGATATTCCTATAATTAGCGTTGGAAATCTAGTCTTAGGTGGAAGTGGTAAAAGTCCATTTGTAATAGAAATAGCAAAAGACTATCCAGATTCTTGCATTATCCTTAGAGGATATGGACGCAAAAGCAAGGGATTGCAAATAGTAAGCAAAAAAGGAGAAATATTATTAAGCGTAGAAGAAAGTGGCGATGAGGCAATGATGTTAGCAAAATCACTCCCACAATGCTATGTTATAGTCAGCAAAAATAGACAACAAGCAATACTGCAAGCAAAAGAACTAGGGGCAAAACTTGTGTTCTTAGATGATGGCTTTAGATTTAACTTTAAAAAATTGAACATTCTCTTAAAGCCAAGATTAGAACCATACTTTAATTTTTGCGTTCCAAGCGGTGGATACAGGGAAATAAAGAGTGCCTACAAAGATGCAGATATAGTAATAGAAGAAGGGAAAGATTATGAAAGAAAGGTTGAGCTACTAAACAAAAGTGAAAGAATGCTATTTTTAACCGCTATTGCCAATCCATCAAGACTAGATTCATATCTGCCAAATGTAGTTGGCAAAATCACCCTAAAAGACCACTCATACTTCAATAAAAGCGAGATTTTAGAACAATACGCAAAGCTAAATGCTACCTCACTTCTAATCACAGAAAAAGACCTGCCAAAGCTGGAGCATTTCGGGCTTTCGCTTTCTATTTTGCACTTACACTTAATAATAGCTCCAAACATAAAAGAAAAAATAAAAAACTACATAGAATCTTACAAATAGCAACACTTAAAGATTGCTATTTGTAGAATATTTAACTATTTATCCTTTCTCTTCTTTTTTGATGCCTTCTCTTTCTTTTCTGGCTCTTCAGAAAACATCTTCACACTAGAATAATATGACACCACACCTGGATCTGCCAATAAACACACACTCTCTGCATCTTTATCTTCATAGTCTATTTTTGATAGCAAGATTCTTGCTAGATTTATTCTGGCTCTTTTTTTATCATTAGAATCTACAATCATCCACGGAGCAAAAGGTGTATGAGTTCTTGAAAACATCTTTTCAAATGCCTCTGTATATTCGTCCCAAAGATTCAAAGAAAGCTCGTCCATAGGGCTTAATTTCCACTTCTTTAGTGGTTCATCTTTTCTTGATTCTATTCTCTTTTTTTGTTCTATCTTACCAACATCTAAGAAAAACTTAAACAACAAATATCCACTCTCTATTAGCATTTGCTCCAAATGCGTTGCTTGCAAAATAAATTCTCTATATTGGTCATTTGTGCAAAAATTCATAACCCTCTCAACACCTGCTCTGTTATACCAGCTCCTATCAAAGAACACTATCTCGCCACCATTTGGGAATTCTTTTATATATCTTTGAAAATACCATTGTGTTTTTTCAACATCACTTGGCTTTTGCAATGCAACAACTCTCGCTCCTCTAGGATTTAGATGTTCTGTTAATGCTTTAATTGTGCCACCTTTACCAGCCGCATCTCTACCTTCCAATATCACTATTATTTTTTTATTATATTTTTTTACCCAATTTTGCAGTTTGATTAGCTCAATTTGCAGTTTCTCTATCTCTTTAATGTAAAATTTCTCACAAAGTTTGCCATTTTTCTTATAGGCATCTTTATTTTCATCTTCTGGTCTTAACACTAATACCTTTCCCATAGAATCCCTCCGTATAAATAAAATAAACTTTCATTGTAGCATTAATATTAAAATCAAACAACTTAAATAGTTTTATAATTTGATATTTTCTATTGACTTTTTAATTTTTTAAATATATAATTCTTTTTCCTTTTTTGATTTTGACTCGCTAGCTCAGTCGGTAGAGCAATTCCCTTTTAAGGAATGGGCCGTTGGTTCGAATCCAACGCGGGTCACCACTATAAATAAAAGTGGCTCCTTCATCTAGCGGTTAGGATACCACCCTTTCACGGTGGCTACAGGGGTTCGAGTCCCCTAGGAGTCACCACTTTTATTTCATATAGTTTTTGGTCGCTTAGCTCAGTTGGTAGAGCGCCACCCTTACAAGGTGGATGTCACAAGTTCGAGTCTTGTAGCGACCACCACTTATGGAGCGGTAGTTCAGTTGGTTAGAATACCTGCCTGTCACGCAGGGGGTCGCGGGTTCGAGCCCCGTCCGTTCCGCCACTTTCCATTATTTTCTAGCATTTAATTTTTACTTCTATATTGCTTATTTTCGTTTTGGTATAATTTTGAGTTTTTTATTTTTAGTTTTGGAGGTTGGTAATGAATTTAAAAAACATCAAAAAAATCGCATTATGTTTCATATGCGGAATCTCTTTTAGTAATTTTGCTATTGCAGAAAATTTTAAGCCAATAATAGTAATACATGGTGGCACAAGCAATCTAAAATTATCACAAAAGGATTATGAAGCAAGAGAAAAAGTGATGAAAGAATCACTAAAAGCTGGGCAGAAAATACTAGAAAATGGTGGAACATCTATAGAAGCAGTAATTACAGCAATAAAGATAATGGAGGATAGTCCTATTTTTAATGCTGGGAAAGGTGCTGTATTTACTTCTGATGGATTCAATGAACTAGATGCTTCAATAATGGACGGCAAAACACTAAATGCAGGTGCAGTAGCAATGGCTAGACATATCAAAAACCCAATAGAAGCAGCAAAAGTTGTAATGGATAAAACTCCACATACTTTAATAGCTGGTGAAGGTGCTGATAAACTTGCTAAAGCAAATGGGCTAGAAATGGTTCAGCAAAAATATTTCTACACAAAGCATAGATATGAGCAACTACAAGACGCAAAAAAGGCACAAAAAACTCTACTTGATAGTGATAATGAAAAAACTAGTGCCAATCTTGCAAAGCCATATCTAGGAACTGTTGGTGCAATAGCACTTGATAAAAATGGCAATCTAGCTGCAGGAACTAGCACAGGAGGCACAACAAATAAAATGACTGGAAGAATTGGAGATTCACCAATTATAGGTTCTGGCAACTATGCAAATAACGATTCAGTAGCAGTTTCATGCACAGGCACTGGAGATATATACATTAGAGTATCTGTAGCACATGAGGTATCATCTTTGTATAAATACAAAAATCTACCAATACAAAAAGCAGCAGAAGAAACAATAAAGCAAGTAGCACAAATAGGTGGCACAGGCGGCATTATAAGCATAGACAAAAAGGGGAATGTAGGCTATGCATGGACAAAAGATTCACTAGGCATGTATCATGGAGAGGCAAGAATCGGTGAAGAACCAAAGGTATTTTGGCCATTAGCAAAATAGATTCTAAAAAACTGCAAGCCCTTAATATAAGGGCTTGCAAGATTCCAAATATAACTTTGAAGCTACCACATTGTAACTAACAACGCTATTAGTGCAACCAAAATACAACCAAGCTAAATCACACAATTAACCCTCTAACAAAAGATTCCACCTCATCATTTATTAAAAGCACCTCTTCTATGCTACTTGGCTTTACATCACAGAATCTATCCAGTGCAGAAGAGACTATGTTATATATTTGACCAAATGGAATTATATCTTGCAAAAATGCCTTTACTGCAACTTCATTTGCCGCGTTTAAAACCACACCTAACTTTGGATTATCAAGCATTAATTCTTTAAATCCCCACACTTTGTATCTATTTGTATCTATGGATTCTAGCTTGTAATTAACATTTAATAAATCAATAGAATCTACAAAGCTATGATTAGAAAAACTAGATAATTCATCTTCGCTTAATTTTAAAGCCTTAGCCATTGCATATGCAATTGGAAACTGCATATTTGCCTTAGCAAAATGAGCCACCACACTTCCGTCCCAAAACTCAACTAATGCATGTATATGGGAATTCCTCTCTATATAAGCATCTAAGTTTTTGCTATTAAATAGCCAATAAGCCTCTAGTATTTCAAAGAGTTTATTCATCATAGTAGCTGAATCTATTGTGATTTTTTGTCCCATTTTCCAATTAGGGTGCTTTAGTGCATGGATTGCCTTTTTGCCACATATTTCATTTAATGGGGTATCCCTAAAAGCCCCTCCACTAGCAGTGATATATAGTTTTTTAAATTTTTTTCTCTCTTGTATTAGCTGATTGTTTAATAAATAAGCAATACTAAAATGCTCACTATCAATAGGGATAATCCTAGAAGTATCCAAAAATGCACCACCAATCACTAAAGATTCCTTATTAGCTAAAGCTAGAATCTTATTTTGCCTCATACTTTCTATCGTGGGTAACAACCCAAAAGTCCCAACAAAAGCATTTATCACAAGACTGCTAGATGAGATAGCCAAGCACTCTAATACGCCTTCTATACCAAAATAAAGCCTTCCATTAAACTCCTTAATAATTTTGCCCTTATCATTTTTATCTGCAATTACTACTATTTTTGGATTATGGATTCTTATTTGTTTATTTAATAGCTCGATATTATAACCAGCACATAATGCCTCTATTTCAATATTAAATAATTTTGCAATTTCTAACGAATTAACACCTATTGATCCAGTAGAACCAAGCACTATCATGCTATCCCTTCAATACATTTAGCAAAAAGTAAAGAATAATTCCGCCAAAGAAATATCCATCTAATCTATCTAGCACACCACCATGTCCGGGGAATAAACTTCCACTATCTTTAACATCAGCACGCCTTTTTAAATAACTCTCATACAAATCGCCAAACACACTAGCCACACTAACAACAAAAGATATAAATAAAGCACTAAAAAACCCACACAAACCAAGCCCAACTATTGTGCTTATAAATGTAGAGACTAAAACACCAATTAGCACACCTTCTTTTGTTTTGTTTGGCGAAGTTTGACAAAAGACTTTATTGGCAAAAAACTTCCCCCCAAAGCTCCTACCGCCAAAATACGCAAAACTATCAGTTAAAGCCACAATTACGACAAGCCACACTAATGCAAATATAGAATAATCAATATACAAAAAATACAAAAAACAAAATGGGATTGCAGGATATATAAATGGCATTGCTTGCTGTATTGAGCCCCTTTTTGTATAGCTTTGTATAGAGGCTAATACAACCAATACAACAAAAATAAACTCCATAGATTCTAGTGCATACATAGATAACCACGATATAACCGCAAGTGATATAAACAAGATTCCAGCAGTTTGTTTGACATACAACTTATATGCTTCAATAAACCCAATGATAAATAAGATTCCAAGCACACTAAAAATCAAAAATGGGCTATGAAAAAACAAAACAACAATTGTAACAACAAGCATAAAAAGTGCTGTATATATTTTAGTAGACTCAAATTTAGCAAACATATAAACCCCCTTATTTCCTAGATTATAGCAAGATTTATGCCATATATTTTAAAGTTTATAAACCCAAAAAGCGCGACACTAAAAGCACATATCATATAATCAAATACACCTCCAGTTTTAAACCTAAATGGCTTTGGAAGCAAAAAATAACTCTTAGTTCTAAATGGTAGCAATATAGGCACACCGCTTATAGTTAGCATATCTCCAGCTATGTGTAAGACATATCCACAAACAAGCCCAAAACACAAAATCCATACACTCTCACTAGATAAAGTAACCCCATACTCTCCAAGAAAACTACTAACAGAATTTAAAAACACCTCTACTTCAAGCAATACATACAAAAATATCAACATAGCACACAAGAAAAACACGCAAAACGCACTATGAGTAAAGCCTCTATGCCCAAAAATGGTCTTGATTATATTTGAAATTCCAAGCGTTTTTCTCCCTAATGTTGAGTTTGGCTCATCTATATCTGGTAATAACGCCCCAAATGCAACTGCCAAATAAAATAATGAAACCTCGCCAACATCCAATAAAGCACCACCTAAAGAAGCCACATAAACAACACTAGAAGTAGCACCAAGTGCAAATGCAATATGTGTTTTACCAAGCATTACATTTCTCGCACAATCAAACTTGCAGGAAGATTGAAAGTTTCTATAATCTCCTTTTCTTTCTCTCTTTGTTCGCCATTATCAACCTCGTGGTCATATCCTAAAAGGTGTAAAACGCCATGAATAAATAAAATAAAAATCTCATCTTCTATGCTATGTCCAAACTTTTCTGCCCCACTTCTAGCATAATCTAGCGATATAACAATACTCCCAAGAATCACTGAAGCCTCTGCTAAAAGCGGAAATGATAAGACATCAGTTGCCATATCCTTTTGTCTATATTCTCTATTTAGCTCTTGTATTGTTTGGTTTGATACTATTAATAGCTCACACGTCTTATCCTCTAGCGATAAATCAGAACACAATCTACAAAAGATTCTATGTATTGTGGCTAAAAACTCATCACTAAAGCTAAAGTTAGTTTGATTATCAAAATCTACGCTACACATTTAGCTCCAATCCAACAGGACAATGATCGCTTCCATAAATATGTGGATATATACTTGCATTCTTTAGCTTACTACTTAGAGAATTTGAGCATAAAAAATAATCAATACGCCACCCAGTGTTATTCTCCCTTGCTTTACCCATGTAGCTCCACCAGCTATATGCCCCCTCTCTATCGGGGTAAAAATATCTATAAGTATCAATAAAACCAGAATCTAAAAGCACACTCATTTTCTCTCGCTCTTCATCGGTAAATCCTGCGTTTCTTCTGTTTGTTTTTGGGTTTTTTAGGTCGATTTCTTTGTGTGCTACATTTAAGTCCCCACACACAATTACAGGCTTTTTAAGCTCTAAATTCTTTAAAAAAACCCTAAAATCATCTTCCCACTCCATTCTATAATCCAATCTCTCTAGCTCTCGTTTTGAATTTGGAGTATATACATTAACCAAAAAAAACCCATCATACTCTGCAGTTATGATTCTGCCCTCTTTATCATGATGTTCAATGCCCATATCATATTCTACGCTTAGAGGTTTTATCTTGCTAAAGATGCTAACACCTGAATATCCCTTCTTTATAGCGCAATTCCAAAACTCATAATAACCATTAAACTCAAAAGTTGATTGCTCTTGTTGCATTTTAGATTCTTGGATACAAAAAATATCTGCATTAATTTCATTAAAAAAATCCATAAATCCTTTATTCATACACGCTCTAAGCCCATTTACATTCCATGATATTAACTTCATATATCTCCTTATTTTACTACGCCTCTATAAAATGGTGTGCAATTTTCATTGCTTTGTTCCTTTGGTTTTCTAAGAATATCGCCAGAACCTTTTTTGATTTTATCAAATAAGGAAGCCGCAACGCTTAGTGCATTTTCTATCGTGCTTTTTGTAACTTCAAACTTAGGATTGCTCAAAGTTCCGCTAATTTTTTGTTCATATTTAGCACAATTTTTATCATCTAAAAGCCCGATTGAAAAATTCTGAAAACTTTCTGTGTTTAAATTAATAGCACCAAGTGCAGCAATCCTCGTCTTGCCAGTTGAAAACGCAACATCACTAGTATGCATAACACCATTTTTCAAATTAAAATCAGCATTTAGCTCTCTAATGGCCGTTTTACCTTCAATCATGCCACCAAGATTCTTGCCTATTGAGCCTCCCTTAGTAGCAACAAATCCTAATGGACCAGCTACAACCATAGCACCAATATCATATAAATTAATATTAGTAGCACTATCAAAGCTATTTGCTAAAGCATCTATATCAATGCTATATAGCTCTAATTTCTCGCCTCTTAGCAGAACATTTCCATTTAGATTCTTTAGCATATCTTTGCTTTTTATGTCCAAATTAGCCAACATATCTAATTTGCCACCTTTTATAATCTTGCCATTTCCGCTAAAGTCTGCTAATTTTTTGACATCTAAATTCTCGCCCACTAGCTTTAATTTTTCATTTTCAAAATCAACATTTAAAGTCCCAAAGTCATTGTTTTGTAAAGAAGCATAAGGGATATTATCTCTAAGCCCAGCTTTACCACTTAGGCTTAGTTTTCCATTTAGATTCATCTTTAGAGGATTTATATCTTCTACTTTTGGAGTATGGAATTTAAAATTAACTCCATAAGTATTGCTATTTATATCAGCTACTATATCATTTAGACTTAAAGCAATGGAATCCCCATTAATATCTATCTCTCCATTGCCACTACCATTGTTAAACTTGCCACTTCCATCTAGCTTAAAAGAAATGTCTTTTTTAAACTCCATTCCACTTAATGAATTTAGAGTGCTTTTAGTTATATTAATCTGCTTTGAGGAAATATCAAACTTACCATTTAATTTAGTAAAATCATCGATATTAACATTAGCATCTAAAAAGCCATTAGCATTGTAATTTAGCAGTTTTGCAAGTTTTTGTAAGTTTAGATTCTTTAAATTTATATTTGCAAAAGTTGGTGCATAATTTTCTAAATTCGCCTTAGCTTCCATTTTTGAATCAAATAAATTGCTACTAATATTTGCTTGTATTTTTTTAGAATCACCATTAATATCGGCATTAAAATAATTATTATCTGCCAAATTTAGTTCATCAAATACTAAAGATTCTATATTGCTTTTTACATTTGCTTGTATTTTATATGACATATTTGTTGTATTGATATTACTAATAGTAGAGCCAAAGTTTATATTTCCCTTTGCATCATATGGCAACGATGCAAAGTGTAAAATCTCTTTTAAGGACAGATTCTCGCCACTTAGCACGATGTTTTTTGGTGCATAATTTGGCATTTCAATGTGTACCAAAATAGGATTTGTAATTACATTTATAGATATTAGTGCTTGTTGATTATTTATCTTATCTGATTTTAGTGTCAAAGCTAAGCCAAGTTTATCTTTCAAAGAAAAACCGCTTGCTTTTATCTTTTGCAATGATGCATTTATAACTCCATTGGTTGAATTATCATTCAAGCTTAAAGTAAGTCCTTTGGAATCTATATTCAAATAACTCGAACTAGCCAAAATATTAGACACTATAATCCCACCATTAGCACTATTTTTAGCCTCTCCTTGTATGGCTAATTTTATCGCATCTTTTGGTAGCGATACACCAAAATCAGATTCTAAGAGTGCTACATTTGGTCTAATTGCTTGTGAGGCGATATTAAAGCCTCCACTTGGAGCTTGGAGATTCGAAATATCCATATCAGCATTTAGCAGAATCTGTCCTGTTGCATATTGCTTTTGGTTTAAAAAGTATAAAAGGGAAGCAATATTAATACCATCTTTGCTATTTACAAATAATCTACTAGGCTTATAATCTACCATACTTACATCAGCATTAATAACACTATTAAACGCTAATAATTCTGCCTTTACATCTATATTGCTAGAATCTTTAACAATATCTCCATTAAAACTTAAACCGCCATTTAACTTCATTCCAAGCAATGATTCATAAGGAGATAGGTCTGTTACTATTGCATTTAGCTTGGCTTTTGTATTTAAAAATATATCAAACTCCCCACTAAGAGCTATTTTGGAATCTGCATTGTCTGTAATCACAAATGCATATGAACCAAAATCAAGCTTAAAGTGTGTAAATTCTAATCCTATTGGTGCTTCTTTATTTGCAATTTCTGTAATTTTGTTTTTCAAAAATCTATTTCCACTATCAGAAAACAACCATGCTACAACACCAATAATCATAACCAACAACAATACAACAACATACAAAATAATTTTCAAAATTTTCATACAAGCCTCGTTATGCAAAAAAATAAAAGACTAAATTTTACCTAAAAATTTTGCAAAAAAAGACGATATATAAGTGTGCTATATCAATTAAGATATGCATAAACTAACACAAGGAGTCTGTTATGATATCTGGAATCAACAGCAGCTCGGTATTGGCTAGTGGAAATTTAAGCGTATTGAAAAAGGCTATGGATACAGAAGAGAACTTAATGAATTCTCTACTTAGTGGTATGCAAGGTGCAAGCGCAAGCATGCAAACACAAGCAACTCCAGCACCACAAGCTCCACAAGTATCTGCACCAACTTCACAGCTTGATATAATGGCTTAGTAGCACCTTGTGTGCTACTGCCACTATAAAGTTTTTTTCAAGGTTTTTTCGTATAATTCCACATTTTTAGGTGTGGGTGAGATTATGATAAAAAACAATGTTTCTACAAGATTCATAGACGCTATTATGCGTTTTTCTACAAAAAATTATTTACATTTACAAAAAACAAATTTAACAAAACTACCTCCTCCAAATGAACAAAAGACTAAAGACAAAGAGTATCTTTTATATATGCATGTGCCATTTTGTGCGACTATTTGCACTTATTGTTCATTTAATAGATTCATATTCCAAGAAGACAAGGCAAGAGCATATTTTAGGTCATTAAGAGAAGAAATGCAAATGGTAAAGGACTTGGGCTATGACTTTAGCTCAATTTATGTAGGAGGAGGGACTACTGCTATTTTGCCAGATGAACTTTGCAAAACACTAGAATTGGCAAGAAAATTATTTGGCATAAAAGAAGTATCATGCGAGGGAGACCCAAATAGTCTGCACAAAGACTTGCTATACAGCCTAAGAGGACTTGTGGATAGGCTATCAATAGGCGTTCAAACATTTGATGATAATATCTTAAAAAAAGTAAGCAGATATGATAAGTTTGGCAGTGGCAATGAAATTATAAAAAGACTAGAAAACACCATAGGAATCTTACCTACATTAAATGTGGATTTAATTTTCAACTTCCCAAACCAAACAGAAAAAACGCTAGATTATGACCTGCAAACTATAAAGAATCTAAAACCAAATCAAGTATCAATCTATCCGCTAATGTCATCACCATCGGTAAAAAGTGCAATAAAGCGTTCCATGGGATTAGTCAGCCTAGATAATGAAGCAAGATTATATGAGCAAATTTTAGATACCATGAAAGATGACTTCACACAGCTATCTAGCTGGGCATTTTCATATAAAGAAAAAGAGATTTTTGACGAATATGTAGTAGATAACGATGAGTATGTAGGTATAGGTTCTGGTTCTTTTAGCTTTTTAGATGGCACACTTTATGTAAATACATTCTCCCTAAAAGAATACTCACAAAAAATACAAAACAAACAAATGGGAATAGCTAGAGAAAGAAAGTATTCAAAAAAAGCAAGACTGCAATATAGGCTAATGGTAGAGCTATTTGGAGGAGAAGCAAATATAAAAAGATTCAAAGAAAAATACAATTCAAACATGGAGATAGACTTATTTAAAGAAATTTTATTTTTAAAATTAACCAAAAATATATACAAACAAGGCGATAGCTATTTCCCTACAATGCAAGGAAAATATCTGTTTTTATCAATGATGAAAGAATTTTACATAGGTATGGATAGAGTGCGAGAGGAATCAAGAGCCGCACTAAAAGAAGAAGATATGTAACTATAAAGAAATTGTCTCCATATCTTTTTTGCTAGTTGCATTTGAATCTAGATAAGATTCAAGCTTGTCTATACCCTTTTTTAAATTATCCATTTGATTGTTTATAAAATCTTGTGTTTTATTATCCTCTAAGAACTTATCTACTTCATTTAAGCTATCTTTTAACACATCAGTGATACCTGAATCTTTTGCCATGTCTTTTAGCTTTTCTTCACCAACATCGCAACCACTAAAAACAAACACAAACCCCATAAAAATCATTCTTTTAAACATCAGTCAATTCCTAGTAACAATTTTAAGTTATAATCTTAATAAAAATTATTTTGCAAAAGGATAAAAATGCAGACAAGCACATTTTTGGTAGCAGAATTATCAGCAAATCACAATCAAGATAAGAATCTAGCACTAAAAACAATAAAAGCCGCCAAGGTTTCTGGTGCTTCAGCAATCAAACTCCAAACATACACACCACAATGCATGACTATTGATTCAAAATTAGATTATTTTAAAATAAAAGGCACTATATGGAATGATAGAAATTATTATGAATTATATAAAGAAGCCATGACGCCATGGGAGTGGCACAGAGAGCTATTTGATTATGCAAATGAGTTAGGATTGGTGTGCTTTTCTACTCCATTTAGCAAAGAAGGTGTAGATTTTTTAGAATCTATAAATAATCCAATTTACAAGATTGCTTCATTTGAGATAGTTGATTTAGAACTAATTTCATATATTGCACAGACCAAAAAACCAATCATAATCTCAAAAGGAATAGCAACAAAAGAAGAAATACATGACGCACTAGAAGTTTGCAAAAATGTAAGTGATATAACCCTGCTTCAATGCACAAGCTCATATCCAGCACCACTAAATGAAGCAAATCTAATGCTAATACCAAAACTAAAAGAAGATTTCAAAGAATTTAATATAAAAGTCGGACTATCAGACCACACACTAGGCATCACTGCACCAATAACAGCAGTAGCACTAGGTGCAAAGGTAATTGAAAAACACTTCATACTAGATAGGAATCTAGGTGGCGTAGATAGCACATTTAGCCTAGAGCCAGATGAATTTAAAAAAATGACAGAAAAGATTCAAGAAGTAGAAGAACTGCTAGGAAATGGGAGCTATGAATTAAGCCAAAAGCAAATTGATGGACGAATCTTTATGAGATCACTCTTTGCTATAAAAGACATAAAAAAAGGTGAAGCATTTACAAGAGACAATATAAAATCCATAAGACCGGGCTATGGACTACCACCAAAAATGATGCACGAGATATTAGGCAAAAAAGCTACAAAAAATATTAACATGGGAGAACCGCTACAAAATAGTGATTTTGAAAGTTAATAAACTTACCTTTAACCCAAAAGCTCACTTAAATCCTTATAAGTGCTAATTAGCGAAGCAAGGGTAATGATAAATCCTAGAATAATTAGTATAAACTCTACCTTCTTTTGCTTTGCCTCTTTTGTCGCTTCTTTTATTTCTTGTTGTTCTTTTTGCTCTATATATAAGATGTCTAGCAGATTTTCTAGTTGGACTTTAACTTCTTTATGTGTTTATGATATATCATAATATTTAAACAAAACTTTCCATATTGCATATTTTTGCTGATGGTTATAACATATTGGATTATTAAAAAATATTTCAAATTAAAATAATCAAAATCTTTTTTAAAGCTAATAAAATCGCTATGATTTTTATTGTTTATAATATTTGCAGTGCGATGCAAAAAACTCTCTATTTTCTCAAGATAAGCTAGTGATAATATAAACATCATAAGTGAAGATTCAAATTTATTTATTTGATCACCATAATTGTCTTGCAATAAAAAGCCTTTCTCTGAAAAAATAACTCTAATATCAGGATTATCATAGCTATTATCTAAATCAATCTTTAGCGTGAAACTTCCTCTTAGCTTTTGCGATATTTCTTTGTCTGATATTTTGGGCTCATCTTTATTATTGATGTATATAGCATTGTAATTTGCCCTAGTAGTCTCATAGACTACAATACTTACTAGGTATATAATCCTTAGGATTCTCCTTTTTGACACACAAAATATTTATATCAAACATTTTATATATGCAAAATGTGTCCTTGTCATATTCTTCATCTTTTTTATTTGTGTAAATTTCTAAATTCTGCGCCAAAAAACATGAAGAAAGGAAACATTATCACTATTTGATATCTTTTTAAATTTATTTATGCAAAAATCTTTAATTATTTTTATTTCATATTTTAACTCTGTCACTTTATTTCTCTAACTTTAAATATTTAATCAAACCTTAAACATGTTATACTAATTTTTTGCATAGTATAAAATTTAATTTTATTAATATAATAAAAGTATTTTGTAGCTATATTGTGCAAACAAAACCTATAAGGAATCCCATACAAAAACTCTCTTTAATCTTTTTACTGCTTTTTAGCATAGCCTATGCAAATACAAATATAGATTCTACAAATAAATTGCAAACTAACTCTACTTTGCAAAAGCTTTTTAGCAAATATGATATCAAAAGCACAATTATTATAAATATGCAAGGAAAGCTTATAAGCAATGATACAAGTAGAGCCAAAGTGCGTTATATGCCTGCCTCTACTTTTAAAATTTATAATGCACTTATTGGGCTTGATCTAGGTATCATGCGTGATAGTGAGGATATTTTTTATCACTATGATGGAAAGCCTGTAAGTTTGGAATCTTGGAGAAGTGATGCATGCCTTAAAAGCGGTATGCAAATCTCACAAGTCCCTGCATTTAAAGAGTTAGCAAGAAAGATTGGTAGGGAGAAAATGCAAAGCTATCTGTATAAGCTCCATTATGGAAATGAAAAGATTGGCAAGAATATCGATGATTTTTGGCTTGATGATAGTTTGCAAATTAATGCATTAGAGCAATTAGAACTTATTACTAGCTTAAGTAATCTTAGCCTACCGGTATCTAAAAAGGCACAGCAAGAGGTGATTAAGATAATAAAACTAGAAGACACCAAAGAATATACTATTTATGGTAAAACAGGCTTAAGCAAATGGGATAACTCTGGGATATCATGGTTTGTGGGGTTTGTAGAGGTTGCTTCTAGCACAAAGGGTAAGATTGCAGGGGATACAAAATTTAAAGGAGTTTCTCACAAGGTTCGTTATACCTTTGCTTTTAATGCAGATTCTAAAAGCTTAGAAAAATATACAAAAACACACAATCTCCCACAAAGAGTGCAAATTGAATTTGTAAAAGAGTATTTGGGAGCTATTGGCTTTGTATAGTCAAAAAGAATCGAAATTTATCTTTTTTACTACAATAAAAGCATAAGTGATTTTAAAGATTTTGAAAACTATAAAAAGAGTAGCATAGAGGAATTATTTGCCACCTTTTTATAAAACTATACTTCTAGTTTTTCTAATAGTTCTTTTCTTTTTTGCCAATCACTCATATAGCAAGTAAGATAACGATAAAAATTCCTTAGAGTGATTTGTGTCAATTAGATGTGCTAATTCATG
>NZ_JAQHXS010000014.1:0-30997 GCF_027859275.1 Helicobacter sp. WB40
CTAATAATGTAAATAGAATTGCAGATGATATTATTAGTGATGTAAATAAGAAAAGATTCTAGGAGTCTTTTCTTAGATAAATTGCTAATTTATAAGTGTTATTGTTATATTAAATACTATTTCTTTTTTATTTGGATACATTGTTAATTCTTCTATTTTTAGTGTTATAAATGATTGTTCTATAGATTCTATTAATTCCATTATATTTTGGAAGTTGCTCTCTCCCCTTATGTAGATGTTTGATTGTTGTTTTTCTATATTTGAATCTATATTTAAGTTATCACATATTTCTCTTAGTTCTGATATTTCATTGCGTTTGGAGTGGAGATTTTGTATTTGTTGGTTTTGCTTGTGTATTTCTTGTTTTAGTCTTTCTATTTCGTTATCCAAGGCACTCACATCTGTTGCAGTAAGGTTTGAATCAACAATTGAATCTAAGATATTTTGATTTTCTAATAGCTCATTAATGCTTTTATTAAGATTGTATTGTGCGTTATTTAGCGTTTGATTGAGTGAGATTGCAAATGATAATACAAAGATTGTAATGAGTAAAAGTATTTTTTCTCTTTTAGTCATTTTATCTATTAGTGCTTCTGACTTTGTTATAAGATTCATTGCATAATCTCCACAAATATATAAGTATCATTGCTTGGTATATCTTGTATATTGTTTATATTGTGTAATTTATCAGTTGTTAAAATTGCATTATTATCTTTTAATATCAGCATAAAAAGCGAGGAATCTTTGTAACCTATGTATTTTACTTTTACATTATTTTCTTTTATATATTTATAAGTGTCATAGAAGAAATCAACAATATGAGTTTGTGTATTGCCATATTTTAATAATATTTTTTTATTTTGCTCTTGTTTTGATAATAAAGCTTGAAGCTGTGATGTTGCTTGTTGGATTTTGTGCTCTAGCTCCTTTTCTTGTTGTAGGTTTTGATTGTTTACTTCTAGCTTTTGGTTTATTTCTGACTTAATTATTGTAACTTGTGTTATGTTGGCATTGCTTTTTATGTTTAGATATGTAGGATATGCAAGTCCAAGCAAGATTCCACAAAATATAGTAGCTATCATAATAAATAGTGGTTGCTTGAGAAGTGGAGGTTTTTTGGGAATTTGGTTTAGGTTTGTGATTTGTAGATTATTTGGGCTTTGGTGTATTTGTTTTAATTTTAATTGTGATGTATCAAATGTATTATCTAAATTCCATAAATAAGTGTTACCTTGCAAAATCTCACAATTTATTTCATCAAAGCTCCCATAAATAGCAAAATCTACAATGTGTTGATTGTTGTATTTTACATATTGTATTTCTTTATTGCATGTTATTATAAAATTACAATCTTCACTTCCAAGCTGTGAGGCTAGAAATATCGGGTGAGTTAGTATTTCTTTTGAATCTTTTGTGTATTTTTTTAGATTATCCTTTTTAATTAGCACACAATAATAAGTATCTTTTAATCTTGTATATAAAAAAATATATTCACAATATTCATCAAAGCCAAAAATCTTGCAGAATCTAGATTCTAGCTCATCTCTATCTAGCTCTTCTTTTGTGTTTAATTTGTGGAATACTATTTCATTGCTTTGGATAAAAATCATTATTTTACTTTATGCTTTTTATCATTTTATCTTATTAATCTTGCATTTACTTATTTTATATAGAATTTTAAGACAATTTTATTAAGGAGATTTATGAAACATATTGTTACAAAATTTGGAATTTTAGCATTGCTATTTAGTGGAACATTATTTGCAGATATAAATGTATATGGTCCAGGAGGTCCTCACACTGCATTACAAGAAATAGCAAAAGAATTTGAAGCTAAAACAGGAAATAAGGTAAATATAATATTTGGACCACAAAGCACATGGAGGGATAAAGCAGCACAAAATGCAGATATTTTATTTGGTTCATCAGAGCAATCAGCATTAGCTATCGCTACTGATTTTAGTGGATTTGACCCAAAGAAAATAAAGCCACTATACTTAAGAGAGGCAATTATTCTAACAAAAAAGGGGAATCCTTTAAAAATTAGGGGATTAAAAGATCTAGCAAATAAGCAAGTAAGAATCGTAGTGCCAGAAGGTGCTGGGAAAAGCAATACTTCCGGGACTGGTGTGTGGGAAGATATGATTGGTAGAACAAAAAATATAGATACAATTGCCAAATTCCGTGCAAATATAGTTGAATTCACACCAAATAGTGGTGGTGCTAGAAAGGCATTTTTAGAAGATAGGGCTGATGTATGGATTACATGGCTTGACTGGGCGAAAAGCAATCCAGATTTTGGTGATGTAGTAAAAATAGAAAAAGATTTGGTTGTTTATAGGGATTTTAATGTTGTTGCCAAAGATAATGCAAGTAAAGAAGCAAATGATTTTATAGAATTTCTAAGCACAAAAGAATCTGAAAAAATATTTAACAAATATGGCTGGAGTAAATAATTATCTCCTGCGTGGTATTATAAAAAAATAAATACTAGAAGCAACAATTAAGCACATTGCTATTACAAACGCTAGTGGCAGTGGGCTATTTGCTTCAATAACACTTACTATAAAAGCTACAAAACCAGCTATTAAAAATTGGGTTGTCCCAAAGAGGGCTGAAGCACTTCCGGAGTTATTTTTAAATCTAGCCATAGCAAGTGTAGTTGTATTTGGTGCGACAAACCCAAGCATACCTATCATAAAGAACAATAAAATCTCAAAAAATACAAAATGCAACCTAAAAATCCCAACGCAAATTAACAAAAGTGCAATAATAAACATTATAAAAAACGCCTTTGGAAGTATGCTATATGGAGAATATGAGTATTTTAGCGTAATTTGTGCATTTATATTTGCAAATATAATAAAAGAAAATGCGTTTAATCCAAATAAGATTCCATATGCCTTTTCACTCAAGCCATAATACTCTCTAAAAATATATGATGAGCCTGCAATATATGCAAATATAGTAGCCATAGCAAATGCTGATGAGAAGATATAGATTCTAAATCGTCTATCTTTTAATATTGTTATGTAATTTTTTAGGACATGTTTTGTATCTAGCTTTAGATTATTCCTCTTTTCTTTTATGTCTTTTAAGCCAAAAACAACACACAATAATAAAATAATCCCCAAAATAAATAGTGTCGTAAAAATACTCTTCCATGAGAAATAATCAAGCAATAGACTGCCAAAAGTTGGAGATAACATTGGAGCAAGAGAAGAAGTTACCATAATTAGTGCAAAAATGCTTGAGGCTTCTTTGAAACTAAAATTATCATTTACTATCGCCATTGTTATCACAACTCCAGCACAACCACCTAGTGCTTGTAAGAATCTAAATACAATAAATGCATAAATGGAATCTACGCTAAGACATGCAAAAGTTGAGACTATAAATATAATAAGTCCTACATAAAGCGGAATCTTCCTGCCATACACATCGCTAATTGGACCATAAATTAGCTGCCCTAATGAAAATGCTAGAAAAAATGAAACGATTGATAATTGCATGTAAAATGGATTTGTGTGAAATGCTATTTGCACTTCGCTTAAGGCCGGTAAATACATATCTGTGGATAATGGTGCTAATGATGACATGAATGCTAATATAAAGATAATTTTGATTTTCTTTGCACTCAATAATTCTTTCACTTTAAATCCTTGTTTAAGATTCTATTATATCACTAAAAATTATTGAAATAAGATAGTAAGTGCATCAAACGCACTTAAAAACTCTCTTTTAAAATGTATCATGACTGCTGGAATTATGACTATTAATACAGCAAATGCTATTGTGATTTTTACTGGGAATCCTATGGCAAGTAGGTTAAATTGAGGGTGTGCTTTCATAATCATTCCAAAAATAATATCAGATAGCAATATAAGTGCAATAATTGGAAACGCCATTGTAAGCCCAATTAAAAAGAGATTTGAGAATGATTTTATTATATATTGTATGTAATTATCGCTAAACATAAAGCTTCCCAGAGGAATTTCTTGTATGCTTGAAGATACGAAATAGAAAAACAAATGATGATAATCAAGTGCTAACATTATAAGCAAGGCTAGAAGCGTTAGAAGTTGTCCTACGATAGGCTTTTGTGTGCCTGTTACTGGATCATAAGCATTCGCTATTGTAAGTCCCATTGCAAATGATATTAACTCCCCACCAAAAGATATCATGCCAAATACTATCTGCAGTGCCATAGAAGCCAAGAAGCCAAGCATTATCTCTGATAAACCGGCAACAATAAATTCTAAAATAGTCATATCAGCAGGAGGTATCACTTCCACTATCGGTATAAAAAGCACCGTAAGCCAAAAAATTAATATGCCTTTTATCTGCATATTTAAAAGTTGATTTTCAAAAAATGGAAAAAATGCAATAATCCCGCTAAACCTTAAAAGCAATAATAAAAAATTAGCAACATTTCCTTCTGTTAGATATGCTAATAGTTCCATTTATATGCTTAGAGTATGTAGCTTTGAATCTCTTAGTTCATATGCCATATCAGCTCTTTTTGCAAGAAGTGGGTCATGAGTAACAAAAATCAAAAGAGACGAATTTGCCTTAGCATAGGAGAATAATATTTCCATAACATTAAATGCCATTTCCCTATCTAGGTTACCAGTTGGCTCATCAGCAAATATTATCTTTGGCTTTTTAGTTAGGATTCTTGCAATTGAAAGCCTTTGTTGTTGCCCACCGCTAAGTGTGCTTACATTGTGATTTATTATATTTTGAATCCCAAATAATTCTAGTAAATTAGAATCTATTTTTTCATTACTTAATATTTCTGCAATTTGAAGATTCTCATATGCACTAAATCCCAAAAATAAATAATGTGATTGAAATATTATTCCTAAGTCTTTTCTTCTTATATTTAAAATCTCGCTTTGAGATAGTGAGTATATATCTTTATTAAAGAGTTTGATTGTGCCTAATGTTGGTTTTAAGAAAGAAGATAGAATATGCAAAAGTGTGCTTTTACCACTACCACTAACACCCATTATGGATATTATATCGCCACCTTTGCCAAATAGAGAGACATTATCTAAGATTGGCTTTTCATAGCCAAAAGAAATGTCCCTTGCCTCTAACATTATCTATCCAAGCTGTGCTGCTACTTCATCAGCGAAATTACTTTCTTGTTTTTCTATACCTTCACCCAGCTCGAATCTTATGTATTCAACTACTGAAATCTCATCGCCAAGTTCGCTTCCTTTTTCGTTTAGAACTTGTTGGATAGTTTTTTTATCGTCCATTACATAGAATTGTCCAAGAAGAGTTAATCTTTGGTCTAAAATTGTTGAATCTGCTTTGAATCTCTCAATTTGACCCGGAAGAATCTTGTCCCAAATAGCTTCTGGCTTACCTTGAGACTTTAGCTCTTCTTTTAGTTTTTCTGTTTGCTGTGCGATAATTTCATCGCTTAGTTCTGCTTGAGATATATATTGTGGAATCTTATGTAATGGCTTACCAAGTCTTTTTAGCTCTTCATTTTCTTTTTCTAGTTCAGCTATGATGGCAGTTTTTTCGCTTTTGATGAAGTCCATATCAAAAGATTCATAAGATATAACTTGAGGCTTCATTGCAGCAGCGTGCATACATAGATTCTTTGTAAAGTCAGCTAACTTTCCTACACTCTCTGCCTTGTTGCATTTTAGAGCGATGATAACGCCAACTCTACCATTAGAATGCACATAAGCATTTACAATTCCATTTCCACTAGTGCTTACTTTTGCGATTCTTCTTACTACTATATTTTCGCCAATTTTGGCAATTTGTGTTTTTAGATATTCTTCAAACTTAGTGCCATCTAAGCTTAATGTGTGCAGTTCTTCAGCACTAGAAATATTTGAATCATAAATAGCATCGATAGTCTTAACTCCAAGCTCTTTAAAGCCGTCATTTTTAGCCACAAAGTCAGTTTCAGAGTTTATCTCAACCATACTTGCTTTTGAAAAATCAGATGCAACTTTTATGTTAATAGCACCTTCAGCAGCTACTCTATCAGCTTTTTTAGCAGCTTTACTTAAGCCCTTTTCTCTTAAGTATTCTACCGCTTTATCTATATCTCCATTCGTTTCTACTAATGCCTTTTTGCAGTCCATCATACCAGCATCAGTCATTTCTCTTAGTTGCTTTACTAATTGTGCACTAATTTCTGCCATGTTATTGCTCCTTTGATTCCTCTTGCATTTTTTTCTCAAAATCTTCTTCGCTCATAGCTTCATTTATAACTTCTTGTTTCTCTTCTTCGCTAATTGGAGCTACTTCATCAGTATTTGCAGGTATTTCTCCACCAGCTATTGCCCTTCCTTCAGTGATTGCTTCTGCTATTTCTTTGCAGAATAGCTGTATTGATCTTATAGCATCATCATTTCCAGGTATAGGATAATCAACAACATCAGGATCGCAATTTGTATCAAGTGGTGCAACAACAGGGATTCCAAGTCTTCTAGCTTCAGCAACTGCTATTTTTTCTTTTGCAGCGTCAATTACAAAAATCATATCAGGTGCTTTTTTAAGATGTCTTACACCACCTAGATATTGAGTTAATTTCTCTTTTTTTCTTTGAATCATTAATTTTTCTTTTTTTGTTAGCAAGTCGATTTGATTGCTAGATTCCATTTCTTCAATGATTTCAAGTTTTCTTATTGATTTTTTGATTGTTGAGAAGTTTGTTAGCATACCACCTAGCCATCTATAATTAACATAAGGTGCTTGAACGCTCTCTGCGTATTCTTTTAGTGTTTCGCTTGCTTGTTTCTTTGTGCCAACAAACATTATTGTCTTGCCCTCTGCAGCAGCGTCTCTTACGATATTGTATGTATATCTAAAATATCTTAGAGTTTTTTGTAAATCTATTATGTGAATATTTTTTCTTACACCAAAAATAAATTTTTTCATTTTTGGATTCCAGCGTCTTGTTTGATGTCCGAAATGAACACCACATTCCAAAAGGTCTTTCATAGTAACCATATTATTCTCCTTAAAGTTAGTTTTCCCTCCACGCTCATAAACGATAAATCGCAACCTAACTAGGATTAGCGTGTGTGAATTTTGAAAAAATTAAAGCTATAATTTTACTAAAAATTTTTTTAAATTTAGCTTTTATTAAGGCTTTTTAATAAAATATCTAATTGTAGCTCCAATTTGCTCTATTTCTAGCACTTCATACCCATGATTCTTAGCATCTATTGGGATATTATTTATGCTTTGTGGACAATCACTAATTATCTCTAAAATGTCACCATTTTTTAATTCAGGTAATACCTCCAATGTCCTTATAGCAGGATAAGGACATGGTTCACCTTGTAAGTCAAGTCTATATGTTGGTAGTATATTTTTCATTTTTTATCCTTGATATGCATTTTGGAATTTTTGATTTTTTCTATATTTATTTTCTAAAAATAAAACAAATGCCAAAAACAAAAGTAATAAAACATAATTTGCCAACAGCCCACCATAGTTTCCAAAAGATTCTAGTAGATTTATTTTTGGAAAATTTGTCGCTAAAGTTGGAGCATAAAAGTCCCATGTAAGTGCAACTAATGTAGAACCTATTATATTTCCGATTCCAACTATTACATAATGCATTTGCCCCTCTACTGCCCTATACATCCAACCACATTCGCACCCGCCAGCAATAACAATGCCAAAACCAAATAGCAAACCACCAATAATAGCACTAGGAGCAGCCCACATAATTTTTGGCGGTATTCCCAACATTATGTAACTAAAAACACCTATTGTAGATACTATCATTCCCACAATAACAGCCCTTGCCATATATCCTCTACCAGTTATAAACAAATCCCTAAAAGCTGAAGTAAAACATATTTGTGCTCTTGAAATAATAAACCCAAATGCAACCCCAAAAATAGTAGCTATCGCTAGAATCGATATTTTTTTGCCTTCTGGTATTTGTGTATAAAAAATCAAATATAAAATAAATCCAACTATAAACACACAAGCAAGAATCCCAAAAAATATATTCAAAGTTGCACTGCTTTTTGTTAGATTCTTTTTACTATCTACTTTTTGTAAAGTTACATTAGAGCGAAAAATTGGCAATAAAACAACCTTAGTGCCAAAATATACTCCAATTATAGTTGCAATAGTAAAAAACCAAGCATGCAAACTAAACTGCGGAATCCCAGTAAAGAAACTTGCCAAATTACAACCCATACCAATTCTTGCTCCAAATCCAGCAATAATCCCACCAAGCAAAGCCTGTATTATCCTTATATTGCTTTGTGGCATTCTTAATTTTATGTTATTTGCAAAACTAGTAGCAATAAATGCACCAAAAAACATACCAATAATCATAACGCCATCTATTCTATCAAGCGGAGTTCCGCTTAAACCTATTATCTTAAAGTATCCAAGAGATTGTGTATCAACTCCTAAAAATTGAAATATATGACCGCCCCAGCGGGTAAATTCTCCAGTTACTGCCCAGTAAGTTCCAGTTAATCCAAAATAATATGCAGATAAGATTCCAAGTGCCACAATAGCAGGCATTGGAGAATAAAATTTAACAAAACATTTATGTAACAATTCCATGTAAATCCGATTAAATATTGATAGTGTGATTTGAAAATAAGAAATTTAGAAGAATCTTTTTTCAAATGTATGCTTTATACAAAAGCCTTGCTCTCAAAGATTAAAGTGGCAAATCTATTATAAAAATACTTAATAGCAAATTAAAGCCAAAGATTATCTAGCAATCTAACTCCATTAATCCTTACTACAATTAGTATTATGGTGTTATTCTTTTCTATTGTCTTTATTGTTTCTAGTTTTTTATTTACTATTTCAAAATATTCTATCTCTAAGCCCTCTAAGACCTTTGTGGCGATTTCTTTAATTTTTTTACTATTTGTCTCGCCATTTATTATTGCTTTAGAGGCTTCTCTTAAGCTTTTTGATATTTTTAATGCTTCGTTTTTTTCATCATCATTTAAGTAAGCATTTCTTGAGCTTAACGCAAGTCCATTTTCATCTCTTATAATTTGAGATTCTACTATTTCAATTGGTAAGAATAAATCTTCTATCATTTGTTTTATTATTAATAATTGTTGTGCATCTTTTTTGCCAAAAAATGCTCTATGCGGAGTTACTATATTAAATAGTTTTAATACAACTTGCACAACACCATCAAAATGCCCAGCTCTTGCCTTACCTTCTAATGTATTTGATAGGCTTTGTGGAGCTTTTAGCTTTATTTGCATATCATCTTTGTATGGATACATCTCATCAATCGTTGGCATAAACACAACTGCATTTAGGCTTTTGCACAAATTTATATCTGCTTCTTCTTTTCTTGGGTATTTATTGAAGTCTTCGTTTTTACCAAATTGTGTTGGATTTACAAAGATTGATACTATTGTTAGCTCACATGATTCTACACTTTGTCTAATTAGTGATAGATGTCCATTATGTAATGCACCCATTGTTGGCACTAGGCCTATTTTGTGGGTTGGATTTTTTATTTTATAGTTTTGTATAAATGTTTGCATATCTTTTGTTGTTTTAAATATTTGCATTAAAAATCCTAGAATAATTTTTAGTCTATTATATAAAAAATTTATGTTAGAATCTTTGATTCTTAAAATTTAAAGTTGGGGTATATCGTGCAATTAGAAGGCTTAAAGCAGTTGGTATTGGTATCTGATAGTGATTTTTTATCATTGCCAGAGAAGTTAATTTTAGCAAACTCTCAAGAAAATGACTTTGTAATATTTCCTTACATGTATCAGGGGCATTTTGCCTTTGAATCTGCATTAAATGAAAGAAAGTGTCTAATTTATGATTCTAACCCACTTGTAAAAATTAACTTTGAATCAGAATTCTTTTATCCAAGCCTCTTTGGGATTAAAGCTAGGTTAGATTCTATAAAGGTTAATAATGACTTTACAGAAAGCAATGCACAAAAATATCTAAACCCACGCACATATATAGAAGTCATAGCTATTAAAAACCATCTATCTAAAGCCAATGGAGATGCTATTGATTTATGGATAAAAAGACTAGTTTGTGAAGCACTAAAGATTCCACCAACAATCCCACAAAATCCAAATGAAATTGCATATCTGGACATAAAGGCATTTATATTAAAGATGTATAAGAATATTTATAGCAATTTAGACCCAATGAAAACACTTATTTTACACACTCATATTCCGCAGTTTATAACTGAAGAAAATATTGATTCAAAGCTAAAGGGGGGCAAATGCAAAATTGCATTTTATGCTCCTTATCAATTTAATGCAAAAGAGTATTTTAAAAATAATTTTTTAAAGATGTGGTTTTGCGACATAAATGGAGAATCTCTAGCAAATAATTCACCACAAAATAAACAAGAATGGGATAATAAATGTAAAAAAGATTTTGCATTCATACACAAAAGACTTGAAAGTGGTGGCATTATTTATGTAGAAAAAACACATGAAGAAGAAGTCTATGAGTTTTTTAAAATGGCACTTTTTTATAGCTATACAAACATTGCTTCTTTTACCAATCAAAAAGGAGATAAAGTTTTTGTGTTCAAAAAATCATAATTTAAGTAATGATTAAATAAAACATAGTATAATTTCACCTTTATAGTTTTCAAAAATGGCTCGATAGCTCAGTCGGTAGAGCAGGAGACTGAAAATCTCCGTGTCGGTGGTTCGATTCCGCCTCGAGCCACCACTTATTTTAGAAATCAAATTTTATTCTAGCCCATACATTTCTACCCATTTCATATATTCTCTGACTTACTGGATTATCAGCTAAATCTAGCTCTATACTATTTTTTGATAGGTGGTAACTATATAATTTATCAGCTATATTTTCTATTCCAACTAATATTTTCATATTTTTATAAGTATATCCAGCATATATATTTGCTATTCCAAATCCACTAGAATCTCCAAAGTCCTGACCCACAACATTTCCGTATCCAACGAGAGTTCTTGTTTGTTTTGCATGCGCTATTAGCTCACCTTTAACAAAGTATTTTCCATTATCATACTGCAATGCAAAGGTTGATTGAAATGGTGCTATTTGTGCTAACGGTCTGTTATTTTTAATATCTTCTCCATAAGTGTAACTTAGTTGCAGTAATGCATATGTATTTGCTAAGAATTCATAAGAGACTTCTACCTCTCCACCAAATAGGAGTGAATTTGTATTTAAGCTTGAAGTTGATTGATTTCTATAATCTAACATTATATAATCTTGTATATGTGATACATAACCAGCAATATTGGTTTGTAACTTGTTTGTTTGATAGTTAATTCCAAGATCTATTTGAGAGTTCTTTTCTTTATTTAAATTTTCTCCATTTTTCTTAGATATTTCCCAGAAATCAGGCACTCTCTCTGCATATCCCACCCCGGCATATAATGTATAATCATTAAAGTATTTTTCAATCCTAGTAAAACCACTAATAGCGTATTTTGTATCTTGTGTTTGTGTTTTATGATTCCTTGTTTCTACTATATCACCTCTAATACCAGCAAAGTATCCTACATTATTATTGTTAAATTTCTCTAGTTGAGTAAATAAGCCATAATTTTTAAATGTGTAGTTTGGTGTGTATGGTTGATTTAATATTGTCTCTGCATCATTTATGTTGTTTTGATTTGATATTGATCTGCTTTTATGTTTGTCTATATTGTAGGTTCCACCAAAATAAACTTTAGCTAAGTTGAATTTTTTTTGATATTCTATTCTAGTTCCAGTGTTTGTTCTGTTTGGATTGCTTATTTTGTATGTTGTTCCTATTTTTGGCATATCATTTGTTAGACTAAAATTATCCATTATGTGATCTATTTCGTGGTGATATACAAGTATATCAACTATATCTTCATTTATGATTTTGGTTATATGTGCTTGGTAAGATTCTCTATCAAAAGTTCTAGCATCCATTGATCTATCAGCATATGCTGCCTCACCACGCCCTATATCTAGGCTAAATTCTAACGCTAGTGCTGGGTTTGGTGTTATGGTGCCAATTATGGTTCCAGATTGTCTTTTGTATTGTGAATGAACATTTTGATTGTTTCCGTTTTTATAATCATTACTTCTATAATTTGAATAAATTGCTTGAACATTTCCAAATTCATTACCACTAATAGCATGTGTATTTATATCCAGTCTATCAAAACTGCCATATAAAGCATCAAATCCTCCATTAAAACTTTTGTTATCTAGTCTTAGAATCTCTCTATTAAATACCATTCCGCCAGTAATTAATGAGCCATATCTCACATCTTGGGGACCTTTTATAATATTGATTGAATTATAATTTTGCGGAAATATGTATGTTAAAGTCGTATCCATTCTTCCGCCACAACCACCAAGAAGATTGCCACCATTTATAACTATAGGCAATCTTCCTCCACCAAGCGATCTAAAAAATGCCTCTGTTCCACCGCCACCCTTTTTTGATATGGAAAATCCTGGGATTTTAAGTAAACTTTCTGCTATATCACTATTATTTAATATAGAATCTTTTCCAAGCACATCTGCATAATTGATTTGTGTTGGGTTGTTTAAAGATGAATTTTTGTAAAGCGTTGATATAGATTCAGCATTAATATTCTGTAAATATATAAGTATTACAGATGAGCATGTTAAGATTTTTTTCATTAGTATCCTTGAAAGTATTTTATTACATAATACCAATCTTATTTATCGTTTCACTAGCAATGTAGTAATATTTATGCTACATTAATCAAAACATGTTACAATTTTTAGTAATTGTTACATAGATAAACTACCGAGGTTTTTATGTCCTTTTATAAATCAATTCGCCCATATATTTTCAAGTTAGATTGTGAGTTGGCACATTCTTTAGTAAATGGTATGTCTAAGGCTTGTGATTTCTTTCCTCCTATATTGTCTTTTATTTCAGAAAAAACAAAAATAGAAAGTGGGTTGTTGTATCAAGAAATAGATGAAAATAAATTTTATAATCCTGTGCTTTTAGCGGCTGGATTTGATAAAAACGCAACTATGTTAAAAAGTATGCTCTCTCTAGGTTTTGGAGCATTAGAGTTAGGTGCTATAACACCAAGACCACAAGTAGGAAATCTAAAGCCAAGAATCTGGAGACACATAGAAGAAGAAAGCATACAAAATGCAATGGGATTCAACAATGATGGCTTAAATGTTGTTTTAAACAGGATTAAGCCTAATTATCCATTTGCAATTCCGCTTGGTATAAATATCGGCAAAAACAAAGATACAGCACAAGAAAATGCAATAAAAGATTACATAGAATTAGCACTAGCTTTTACAAATTATAGTGATTATTTAAGTGTAAATATTTCATCGCCAAATACACCAAATTTGCGAGATTTACAAAATGAAGGATTCATACAAGAGCTATGTATTGCATTAAGAGAGGTTTATAGTAAGCCAATATACATCAAGTTCTCGCCTGATTTAAGTATTGATTCTATGCTTAAGCTAATAGAAGTTGCAATTAGCAATAAAATTAGTGGAATTATTATCACAAATACAACACTTGATTATTCTGTGGTGAAAAACCCGAAAGAAATAGGCGGTATAAGTGGCAAGGCATTATCAAACAAAAGTCTTCAGATACTAAAAGAAGTATCAAAAGTATATGCAAAGAAAACCACAATTATAAGTAGCGGTGGCATATATGATGCTAGGAGTGCTTATGAGCGAATCTGCCATGGAGCAAACTTGCTTAGCATTTATAGTGCTTTAATTTTTGAAGGACCTATGATTGTGCGTGATATAAATAGAGGTCTTTTAGAATTATTGCAAAGCGATGGATTTAGTAATATCACACAAGCAGTTGGAGTAAAATTATGATTCGTATTTTTTTTGGATTGTTTATATTTTTAGGAGTTTTAATGGCAGATAATAATTTTAAATCATCTTTACCAAAACATTATAGTAGCACTCTAAGTAATGGATTAGAGGTTATTGTCATACCTATGGATAATGGCTCAAATGTTGTTAGCACAAATATATTCTACAAAGTTGGTAGTAGAAATGAAATAATGGGTAAAAGCGGTATAGCACACATGCTAGAACATCTAAATTTCAAATCAAGCAAGAATCTAAAAGCTGGTGAATTTGACAAAATAGTAAAGGGATTTGGTGGTGCGACCAATGCTTCTACTGGGTTTGATTATACTCATTATTTTGTAAATTCTAGTAGTGAGAATATGAGTAAAACTCTAGAGTTATTTTCAGAGCTTATGCAGAATCTAAGCCTAAAAGATTCAGAGTTCCAACCTGAAAGAAATGTTGTAGCAGAAGAAAGATTGTGGAGGACTGATAATGATCCCATAGGCTATATGTATTTTAGGCTTTTTAATACAGCTTTTGTATATCACCCATATCATTGGACACCAATTGGATTTATGGACGATATTAGAAATTGGACTATTAAGGATATTAGAGAGTTTCACAAAATATACTATCAGCCAAAAAATGCAGTAGTAGTAATTGCAGGTGATATAGACGCAAAACAAGCTACAAAGGAAGTTGAAAAATATTTTGGTAAAATAAAAAATGCCAATATAGAAATACCAAAAGTATATATGCAAGAACCAAAGCAAGATGGATTAAAAAAGGTAAAGGTGCATAAGCAAAGTGAAGTTGAAATAATAACTCTAGCTTATAAGATTCCATCATTTAATCACAAAGACCAAATCGCACTAAACGCTATAAGTGAGATTCTAGCCAATGGAAATAGTAGTCTGCTTGTAAAAGAAATAGTAGATAATAAGCGTCTAGCAGCTGAGATTCATGCTTATAATATGGATTTAATTGATGATGGCTTATTTTTAGTCTTAGCATTAGCTAATTCTTCTGTTAGCCTAGATAAGCTAGAGAGTGAAATAAAAGCACAGCTAGATAAAGTAAAGCAGGGCAAAATAACACAAAAAGAACTAGATAAAGTAAAGAAAAATATGAAAACATCATTCTTATATGACCTAGAATCAAGTGCTAATGTAGCTAGTTTGTTTGGTAGCTATGTAGCAAGGGGTGATTTGAATGTTCTGTTAACCTTTGAGAAAAACTTCGAATCTTTAAGTTTAAAAGACATTGTAGAAGTTGCTAATAAGTATTTTGTAGATTCTCAACTAAATATAGTAACTTTGCAAAAATAAGGTAGAAAATGCGTTGCAATAATCAAGTTATAGGTGCAATGACTGCACTTGTTACGCCTTTTAAAAATGGTAAAGTAGATTTAGAAAAGTATGAATCTCTAATTATAAGACAGATAAATCAAGGGATAGACGCGATAGTGCCTGTTGGGACTACTGGAGAATCTGCTACTTTGAGCCATGATGAACATAAAGAATGTATAGAAGTAGCACTTAGTGTGTGCAAAAAATATAACAATAATGGAAAAGCTATAAAAGTATTAGCGGGTGCTGGTAGCAACTCTACAAGTGAGGCAATAGAGATTGCAAGATTCGCCCAAAGTTGCGGTGCAGATGCCATTTTGTGTGTTACTCCATATTATAACAAGCCAACACAAGAGGGCTTATATCAGCATTACAAAGAAGTTGCAAATGCACTTGAAATCCCTCTTATGCTATATAATGTTCCAAGTAGGACGGGGGTTAATTTAGAGACTAAAACTATTTTGCGACTTTTTAATGATGTAGAGAATATCTATGGGATAAAGGAAGCAAGCGGAAGTGTCGAGAAGGTAATAGAGTTAAATATGGAAGCTAAGGATTTAGTCATCGTTAGTGGTGATGATGTGCTAAATTATCCTATACTGTGCTGTGGTGGTGTTGGGACTATTTCTGTTACTTCAAATTTACTTCCTAATAAAGTCTCGCAACTCATACATAGCTATGAAAGTGGCAATCATATAGAAAGTCAAAAATTAAGCAATGAGCTTTTTTATATTAACAAAGCTTTGTTTGTTGAGAGTAATCCAATTATGATAAAGGCTGCATTATATATTTGTGGGCTTTTAGATTTATTGGAATATAGACTTCCATTAGTGCCTCCGAGCAAAGAAAACTTAAAATATTTAGAGAAAATCTTAGAAAAATATGAGGTGATAAAATGAATGATAGATTACATGGTAAGACACTAGTTATAAGCGGTGCAACTAGAGGGATAGGCAAGGCAATTTTATATCGTTTCGCACAAAATGGCGTAAATATAGCATTTACATATAACAAAAATGAAGAAGAAGCACAAAAAATTATTTTTGATGTAGAGGATAAATATGGAATAAAAGCCAGAGCATACCCTCTAAATGTCTTAGAACCAGAAACTTATAAAGACTTATTTTTAAAGATTGATGAAGATTTTTCTAGGGTTGATTTTTTTATTAGCAATGCAATTATTTATGGCAAAAGTGTTGTTGGTGGGTTTGCACCATTTATGAGGTTAAAGCCAAAGGGATTAAATAATATCTATACTGCAACTGTTCTTGCATTTGTTGTTGGAGCACAAGAAGCAGCAAAAAGAATGCAAAAAGTTGGCAAAGGAAGCATAATATCGCTTAGCTCTACTGGGAATTTAGTATATATGCCAAATTATGCAGGACATGGGAATTCCAAAAATGCAGTTGAAACTATGGTGAAATATGCTGCAATGGAATTGGGAGAATTCAACATTAGAGTAAATGCTGTAAGTGGTGGTCCAATTGATACAGATGCACTAAAGGCATTCCCTGATTATGAGCAAATAAAAGCAGCAGTCCAAGAACAAAGCCCTCTAAATAGAATGGGGACACCAGATGATATAGCAGGTGCGTGTTTATTCTTATGCGATGATAGTTCAAGTGCGTGGCTAACTGGGCAAACTATAGTAATAGATGGCGGAACAAGCTTTAAATAAATGTTTAGATTTGAGTATTTACCAAATTTTTTAACGATATTGCGTATATTTTTAGCCTTTTTATTGCTTTGTATTATGCTATATGGCGATATTCTGTTTCAAGCACCAATACATAGTAGTTGGATTAACTATTTCTCTACTTTATTATTTTGTATTGCTAGTATTACTGATTTTTTTGATGGGCTAATTGCTAGAAAATTTTCCATTATAAGCACTTTTGGAGAGATTTTTGACCCATTGGCTGATAAGCTTTTAATGCTATCTGCTTTTATAGGACTTTTGGTTTTAGATAGGGTTAATGCTTGGGCTGTGTTTTTGATTTTAAGCAGAGAGTTTTTCATAACTGGATTGCGTGTTGTAGCAGTGTCAAAGGGGATAAATGTGGCTGCTTCAAATTTAGGTAAATATAAAACTGGATTCCAAATAACTGCTATTACACTTTTGCTTATGGATTATTCTTTTGCTTCTTATGTGTTATGGTTGGCTGTGTTTATTACTATTTATTCTGGATATGATTATGTGAAGTCATATTTATTTGAATCGAGGTAAGCGTGGGGATTATTGTTTCTATTTTAGTTTTATCTTTTTTGATTTTTTTTCATGAGTTAGGGCATTTTTTAGCCGCTAGAATCTTTGGCGTTAAGGTATTAGCATTTAGCATAGGCTTTGGCAAACAAAGATTATGGAAAAAAACAATAGGAGATACGGAATATTCGATTCGCCCTATATTTCTTGGTGGCTTTGTAGAGCTTAAGGGACAAAAAGATTTTGATCCAAAAAATAGAGACTATAGCCCTGATAGCCTATATGGAATCTCTCATATAAAGAGAATTATAATACTTGCTGCTGGGTCTTTGTTTAATTTATTATTAGCATTTTTATTATTTTTGTGTGTTGCATTTATTGGTCATAATGATTTAGCACCGGTTGTTGGCAATGTGGATAAAGATAAAATAGCATATAAAGCTGGGATAATCGATAATGATGAAATAATTGAAGTAAATGGCAAGAAAATTAAGACATGGTGGCAATTAAGCAAGATAGTAGAAGATTCTAATGGAGAGAATTTAGAAATTGTATTTTTACGGGATAATAAAGAATATGTAGTAAATATAATGCCTCAAATTGGAGATTCTAAAAATATTTTTGGAGAGGATATTAAAAGAGCATTAATAGGCATAAGTGCAAAAGGAGAGATACGAACTATTTCTTATAATTTCTTAGAATCCATAGAGTATGCATACTTTAAAACAATACAATCAAGTAAATTAATAGTTCAAGGAATAGAAAGACTAATAATTGGGGTATTGCCTACAAGCGAGATTGGAGGGATAGTATCTATTGTAACCATTACAAAACAAGCTTCAGAATCTGGAATTGTAATGCTACTTGCATTTGCCGCTATGTTATCTGTAAATTTGGGGATTTTAAACTTGCTTCCTATACCCGCATTAGATGGAGGACATATAGTTTTTACCACTTATGAGATGATTGTTAGAAAACCAGCTAGCATAAATGCAATTTATTACCTGACGATATGTGGTTGGGTGATTTTATTATCTTTGATGATTTTAGGTATGTATAATGATATTACAAAGTTATTAAATGGAAGTCTAGTATTTTAAGGAGTGGTTATGGGTTTGAATCAAAATTTACTAGAAATAATTGACAAAATAGAAAAAGCAAGAATCTCTACTGATAGACATAGAATTATAAATCTAGTAGTAGCTAGTAAATATGCAAACACAGAGCAAATAGCAGAACTCTATAAATGTGGTCAAAGGGCATTTGGTGAAAACAAGATTCAAAGCCTACAAGAAAAAAGCAAAGATTTAGAAGATATACCGCTAGAGTGGCATTTTTTTGGCACATTACAGAGTAATAAAATAAATGCCTTACTTAGACTAAAACCTTATTTAATCCATTCTCTACACTCTTATGATATTGCTTTAGAATTAAATAAAAGACTTGCTAGGGATAATCTTAGCCTAAGGGCACTCTTGCAGGTAAATAGCGCTAATGAATCTAGTAAAAGTGGTGTATTAGCATATGAAGCAAAGGATATATATCACAAAATACAAGAAACATGTAGCAACATCAAGTTATGTGGGCTTATGAGCATTGGAGCACATAGTGATGATACAAATGTGGTTAAAAGAAGCTTTGAGACTACTTATAAAATTTATGAACAATTAGATGCCAAGATTCTTAGTATGGGCATGAGCAATGATTTTGAACTTGCAATAAAATGTGGAAGTAACTGCCTAAGAATCGGCAGCGTATTGTTTGCTTAGAAATTTAGCTTTATAAGATTCTTTGGAATCTTAACTACCACCTTTTGGACTAGATTTTGTGTGCTAGATTGTATCCCACTTATTCCTCCTGCATGAACATCATTACTTTCAAAAACTGCTAGAGCACCTTTGAACATATTTAGCGATGATGCAAATTTGCTTGGAAAATATTCTATTACATCATCTTTTAGTGGGGTTTTTACTTCACACACGAAAGTAGGGGCTACAAAAAATATTTCATTTCCATTTATTACCATTTGAAAATCAATCATTTCTTTATGGCTTTCATAAAATGCTTCTTGCGGAGCTTTTGTAAGATATGCTTGCTCTATTGCAATTATAGAATCTGTTAGCTTTATCTCATTTTTATCACCAGCTTTTAGAGATGAGATTCTTATATTTGTTTCACTAGTCTCATCTAATGCTTCATTTAGGTATGAAAACACAGCCTTTAATTCATCGCTTTTTTTAAATTTAGATTGAATATCAGGTAAAAATCCAAAAAACATGCTAGACCTTTTTTAACATTCATTATACCAAGAATTACAATTAGCACATACACTATCTTTGTCTATATTATGATTTATATGCTCCATAGCTATTTTTCTATGTTTTTCTCCAAACCAAATATCATGTAGCGAATCTTTGTAAATGTTTCCATATGAAAAAATACTTTCGTCTTCAAATCCTAATATATTTCTTTGTATTGAGCAATTCCCAACAGAACCATCAGGAAAAATATACATTTCTTTAAATATCAATCCACAAGAATATCTATTATTGTTTATAGTATGTTTTGCTGTGTAAGATTCATTATATAGTTGTGCTTCATATCCTATTTCTTTTATTTCCAAAAAATATCTAAAAGCTTCATTAAACATTGTAGGGCTATAAGTAATGTGGAAAACTATGCACTCATTGGATAGATTATGATTTTTAGCAATTCTTAATATGTATTTTATTCTTTCTTTATCTTTTGCGATGTTTAAATTGCTTGATATTAAAAATAAATGTATGTAAAATGGAGGATTCACATCTAGTTTGAGTAATTTTATGAAGTTTTCTTCATTTAACATGTTTGGGTGATATGCAACTTCTACCTTTCTTATTTTTTGAGATTTTGCATATTTTATAAATTCAAAGATTCTATCATCATATAGTGGTTCCCCGGGACCAGAAAATACAATTCTGCTGTTGCCAAGCTTTGCAAATTCAACTATTTTATAGAATTTTTCATCTGTTATTCTATTGTGTTGTCTAAAATAATTTGTTTTGTGTAGTTGCGATGGTTCCCCAAACCATAAACATTGTGGGCATTTCGTGTCACATTTGTTTTCAAGTCCTATATAAATAGTATATGGATATTTAAAAAATTCTTCTACAATATTTTCACTTGTCAACACACTCCAATTAGAAGCTATTGATAACAGCCTGCTATCATGGAAAAATTGTTCTCTTTTATCTGCTGTATTTAGAAAATCTTTTGTTTCTTTGTTTATTTTGTGCATATTATATGCCATGTTTATTTCATAGTTATCCAAACTATCTATAGAAGTTAATTTGCAAAACATGAATCTTTTATCTGCATAATAGAAATCGTGGTATGGAATATAAGTATTGACTTTGCTGTTTATTAATGTTTGTATTTTATCCAAATCTTCATTATAGGCTATAAAGTCAAAATTAAATATAACTAACTCTAATTGCTCCCCCCCCCCCCAACTTCTTGTAGCATACTATATAGCTTTATTGAATAAAAGTATGGAATCTCTAAAATATCATAATTGCAAATTTCTTTTAGCACTTCTTTTTCTTCATTGCTTATTTTCCCTATCTTTACTATTTTAGTCATTTTTGTCCTTTATATTTTTAATTCCAAATAATTGCCATGTATTATCTTTATATTTTAATTCAATTATGCATGATTTTTTAATTATTACATTTTTGATTTTGCATATTTTATATAGCACTTCGCTAATGTTTGGTTCATGTCCGATTATTATTATATTTTCGTGTTTTTCTGTGTATTTGATATATCCCTCTATATTAGAATCAGGATTAATTTGTGGATCTATTACATATGCAGTATTTTTGTATTGTTCTAATATGTATTTTGCTGTTTGTTGCGATCTTAGCGCCAATGATGAGACTATCAAGCCTATATTTTTATAGCGTTTGGATAAATATTTTGCGATTTTCTTAGAATCTTTTATGCCAGATTCTACTAATTCTCTTTGTAAGTCATCACTAGCACAAGTTTCTCTATCTTGCGCTTTTGCATGACGCACTATAATTAGATTCATTATAGTTGCTCTATCATTTTTATCACCAATGATGCACTCTTTCTAGCAGCCTCATCTAAAAACTCTTCATAGCTAATTAATGCTTCATCTCCTGCATTGTCTGATATAGCTCTTATAACGCACAATGGGGCATTTAAATTATCACACGCAACTGCAACACTTGCACCTTCCATTTCTATTGCATCTGCTTTAAATTCCTTCTTTATCCATTCTTTTCTTTCTTTATTGTGTATGAACTGATCTCCAGTAGCGATTATCCCTTTATGAATCTTGTATCCTTCTTTTGTAGCTATATCTAGTGCTAGGTTAGTTAAAAATTCATCTGTTTTTGTAAATATTTTTCCATTACTTATATAACCATAAGGGTGCCCAAAGGCAGTTATATCCACATCATGTTGGCACAACTCAACTCCAAGAACTAAATCACCTATTCTGTAATCACTATTTACGCCACCAGCTACACCGCTAAAGATCATCTTTTCGCACTTGAAATGTAAAACCATAGTTGCAGCACTTAGAGTCGAGAATACTTTGCCTATTCTACTTGAAGCTATTATTATTGTGTGATTTGAATTTACTTTATAGAACGTATTTCCACCAAATTTTATAGTTTCATAATCTTTATAATGCTCCAAAAGTAATGAAATTTCTTCATTCATTGCACCTAATATACCTATTGTCATGTTTTATCCTTATTTTATAAATTCACAAATATCTGTGTAAGTTTGTAGCGATATTGTTGGCTTTTGCGTTAATCTTTTATTTAGTCCTTTTAAAACACTTCCGCCACATTCTACAAATTGTTCAATCTCACCTTCATGGCTTGTGATTGATTGCTTGTATTGCACTGGCAATATTAGTTGATTTGACAAAAGTTCGATTGCTTCTTGTTTTGTTTTGTAAGGTTTTGCATTTGTGTTGGAAATAACTGGAAATAGAAATTCATCTTTTATGCTTTCGCTTAGTATGGATTTAAAATCATCTTTCATATCTTCTAAAATCGGGCAGTGTGAAGCCACACTCATAGGTAGAATTAGAGTCCTTTTTGCTCCTAAGCCCTTTATTTCTACTTCTAGTGCTGATAAGTCTTCTTTTATTCCACCTAACACAATTTGACCATCACCATTGTAATTGGCACACCATACTTTAAGCCCTAGATTCCTCTTTTTTTCACAAAATTCTTCTAGCACAAAATCTTCTAGCCCTAAAACAACCATCATTCCGCTACTTTTATTTTTGCAAACTTCTTCCATTAGCTTACCTCTAATGGATACCAAAGATATAGCAGATTCAAAGCTAAGCGCATTTGTGGCACATAAAGCACTAAACTCACCTAAAGAATGCCCTAGAGCAAACTTTATACTTCCTTCTACTTTATCCTTTATTAGCATATATGTTGCATAGCTTACTAATAATATTGCTGGTTGTGTATATCTCGTTTTATTTAATTTATCGTTTTCGCTAAAGCATAGTTGTGCCATATCTTCTTGCAAGACATCACTTGCTTGTTCAAATAGTTCCTTTACTATTTGTGAGTTATCATATAAGTCTTTTCCCATTCCTATACTTTGGCTTCCTTGTCCCGGAAAAATAACTGATATACTCATTAAACCTCCTAAGTTGATTTACATTTTTGTTTTTGCATTTACTCCTAATAGTGATAATCCATTTTTTATAGAATTAGCCACTATTTTTAGGGCATATAGTGTTTGTTTTTCGTTTTGTGTTTCTAGTATTTTTTCTTCATTATAGAAGTGATGAAACTCTGCTGATAGATTCTTCAAAAACTCCACTACTTTATTTGGCGCTCTATCTTTAAATGAATCTTCTAAGACCTTATCAAGCCTTAAAGATAGCACTAATAGATTTTTTAAAGATTCGCTTAAGTTTTGCAAACTTTGTTTTTCTATATTTTCAAAGCTTGTATTTGACTTCTCAAACAATGTGTGAATCCTAGCATGAGCATAATTTATATAATATACAGGATTTGATGCATCATGCCTATTTAAATCTTCTACATCAAACTCTAGTTGAGTATCTGCCTTCTTACTTAAAAAAACAAGCCTTAATGCATCGCTACCTACATCATCAACGACATCTTTCATTAATATAAAATTGCCAGCTCTCTTGCTCATCTTGTAAGCTTGTTTATCCTTCAGTAGTGCGACCATTTGGGATAGAATTATCTCTAGCTTATCACTTGAAAATCCAAGAAACTCTAAAGAAGCTTTGATTCTTGCGATGTATCCATGATGATCAGCACCCCATATATTAATGTATCTATCAAAGTTACGCATAAATTTATTTCTATGATAAATAATATCTCCAACTATATAAGCCATCTCGCCATTTTCTCTCATCAAAGACCTATCTTTTTCATCTCCGTATTCTGTGGATTTTATCCATAGTTTTTCATCTTTTTTGTATATGGCATTATTTTTTTGCAAGATTTCTAGTGTGCTATCCCAGTCTTTATACATATCAACTTCGCTCACATAGCTATCAAAGTAAATTCCAATTTTTGCTAAGTTGTCTTTTATTTCTTGTAACATTTTATCCTTACCAAAGATACTAATTTGTTCTAATAGCTTAGAATCTGTATCACAAGCTTTAAAGCAATCTATGCCAAATTTTTCCTTTGCCTCTCTTGCTAGTTCTCTGACATATTCTCCATTATAGCAACCTTCAGGAATCACTAGCTCTTCGTTGTAAAATTCATTTTTGCCAAATGCACATATTGATTTACCTAGCTTTACTATTTGTTCTCCAGCGTCATTTACATAGTATTCACTTACTATATCATAGCCTAGATATTTTCCTATTTTGTATAACGAATCACCAAGTATAGCTCCCCTTGCATGTCCTATATGCAATGGTCCTGTCGGATTTGCACTTACATATTCTATTAGGATTCTTTGTTGTTTTTTTTCTTTTTTACTATCTAAATTATCTATGCAATTCTCTAAAAATATATCACTTACAAAGAAATTTATATATCCACCGACAACTTCTAATTTGTCTATTTCTTCTAGGTTTTGCAATTTATTTGCAAATTCTTGTGCGATTATGTTTGGTGCTTTTTTTAGCTCTTTTGCAAACTGAAAAGTAGGCAATGCAAAATGTCCAAGTTTCTTATCCTTTGGGACTTCTAATACACATGAGATATTTAACGCTCCATCAATGAGCGTCTTTAGCTTGTTATACATTTGTTTTTGTTGTATCGCTAGTAGCGTTTGTAGTAGTTGTGGTTGTATTAGCAGTATCTTTTTTATCTTGTTCTATTTTTGTTGCATCTGCTACTTCTTGTGCTTCATTATCATCATCTTTTACTGCTTTTTTGAAGTTTTTAATACCAGAACCAAGACCTTTTGCTAAATCTGGAATCTTTTTTGCCCCAAACAAAACTATAATAATCAAAAGAACAATCAGCAACTGCTGGACACTAGGCATCATAATTAAATCCTTAAAATAAAATTGCACAGATTATAGCATAAGTGAAATTATAATTTTTAATCTAGCTTCTCCTTGATTTGCTCTATATTGTCTGCACTTGTTTTTAGCGAAACTTTCCCATTATCTAAGATTATAACTTCATTGCATAATTGTAAAATAATCCGAATATCATGTGATACAACTATAAAAGTAATATTTTTTTCTTTTTGTATATTTTTAAATAGTTCTATCATTTTATATTGCAAATGTGCATCAAGGCTACTTATTGCTTCATCTAATATTATTATTTTTGGTTCTAGTGCCAAGATTCTAGCTAAAGCTATTCTTTGTTGCTCTCCACCACTAAAGTAGGCATTTTTTTTGTGCATATAGCTTGAATCTAGTTTCACTAATTTTAATAATTCTTCTGCTTTTTTTTCTCTATTTTGTATGTGTGTGAAGTTTTCTAATCCTTCTAAAATAGAATCTATTGCACTTTGTTTTGGATTTATATAGCTTGAATCTTGAAAAATACTTTGAATATCTTTTCTTAATTCTTTTGGAAAATTACCTTTTATATTATGGTTTAAAATCTCTATCTCCCCGCTATCATAAGATTCTAAGCCTAGTAGAATTTTTGTTATTGTTGATTTTCCTGCACCATTTTTTCCTAAGATTCCTAAATTATTTTTATAAAATAAATCAAAGCTAATATCATCTAGCACATAATTTATTTTTGCCTTGTTAAAAAACCCACCACTTGTGTATGATTTTTTTAAATTTTTTACACTTATTAGTTTGTGTGTATTTGTTGTTTTTTCTTTTTTTTCTATAAAGGCTAGTTTTTTATCTTCATTTAGCAACTCTTTTGTTTTATTGTGTTGTGGAGTTGTGATAATCTGTGTTTTTGCATTTTGCTCTATTATTTCTCCATTATCGATTATTATTATCCTATCTGCAATATATTTTGCTAAAGATATATCATGAGTTATGAACAAAAGTCCAAATCTACGATTTTCTTGTTGTTCTAAAATCAAATCAATCAAGTTTTTAGTTGTAGCACTATCTAAATTGCTAGTTGGCTCATCTGCTAAGATAAAGCTAGGATTAATGCTTAATGCTAAAGATATCATTATTTTTTGCAATGTCCCACCGCTTAGCATAAATGGATAAGCTTCTAACACTAATGCATCTAAATTTAGATATTCTAAGCCATAGTTATATTCTTTTATGTTATGTGCTTTAAATGTCTCCAAAAAATGTTTTTTAATAGTACATGTATTAAAAAAGCAACTAGATGGATTTTGTAAAATTACACCAAATTTTTCATTTGTTTCTATGTTTCCATCTAATTTCATATCTTCTAGCAATATCCCTAAAATACTCTGCATTAGCATACTTTTGCCACTACCACTTGCACCAAGTAGGGCAACCTTCTCACCACTATTTATATTTAGATTTATATTTTTTAGAATATGCTTTGTTTTTGTATAGAGATTTATGTTTTGTATTTCTATCATTAATGAAACCTTACTGATTGTATTGCATATCTATCCCTTAAGGCTTCTCCTAGTGTATTAAAAATTGCAACTGATACAAAAATGCAAAGTCCGGGATATATCATCAAATGTGGATACTCCATAATATATGGCGCAAAGTCTTGAATCATAACCCCCCATTCTGCAGTAGGTGCTTTTACTCCAAGTCCCAAAAATGACAAAGAAGATACATGTAAAAGCATATGCCCAAAGTCAAGTGTTATTAAAATTATCATTTGAGAAAACACGACAGGCAAAATGTGTTGTCTCATTATTTTAAACTCACTATCACCCAGCATTTTGGCTGCCAAGATATGATTTTGTGATTTTATCTCTAGCGTTATGCTTCTTACCATTCTTGCATACCAAGCCCAGTGTGTCATAAATATAGCTAAAATTACATTTAATAGCCCAACCCCAAAAATAGCTATAAAAAATAATGCCAAAATAAAAGTTGGAAAAGTCAAAAACACATCGCAGATTCTCATTAAAATATTATCTACAATTCCTCCCTTATAGCCAGATAATATCCCTATAAAAAATGAGCTAACTACAATTAATATAGAAATAGCAAATACACTAAAAAATGAGATTCTAGCACCATGCCCTAATCTACTTAAAATATCTCTACCTAAATGATCCGTACCAAGCAAATGCTCACTACTAATAGGTAAAAATTTATTTTGCAAATCACCATAATTTGGATCATGATCAAAGATCAATGGAGCAAAAATTGCAATTAATATTATTATCATGCTTAGTGTAGCTGATATTTTAAGCTTCATTTTTTGCCTTTTGATATCTTATTTGTGGGTTTAGATACGCAAGAAGTATATCAACCATCAAATTTAATATCACAAAAATTAGCACCATAATTATCATAAAAGCTTGAATTACAGGATAATCATGACTATATATAGCACTTACTGCATATCTGCCAAAACCTGGTAATCCAAATAGAATCTCAACTACAACAGCACCGCCTAAAAGCTCACCAAAGTGCATGCCTAATGAAGTAACAATAGGTAATAGTGAAGTGTATAAGACTTTTTTATTTATTGTTGATTTATTTAGATTCCTTGCTAGTGCATATAGTGTGCTCCTTTGTGATTTGTGTTCTAAAAAACTAACCCTAACTAGCCTAGTATTAATCCCTAAAGACATAAGGCTGAGCGTAGCAACTGGTAAAATATAGCTATATAATGATAACTCTTCATAAGGAGATAGAATTCCAAAGTAAATAGTAAATACATAAATAAGGCAGAATCCAAACCAAAAACTAGGCATAGACACACAAAAAAATGAAAACACACCAAGAGATTTATCAATAATGGAATCTTTTTTTATTGCTCCTAGCACACCTAAAGCTATACCAAAGATAATCACAACAAACATTGATAAAAACGCTAAATTCAGCGTTGTAGGCAGGTAATACAAAATATCATCAAGCACCGGTCGCTTTGTAACATATGAGATTCCAAAGTCAAAAGAGAGTATATTTTTTAGCCAGATTCCATATTGAACAAAAAAAGGCTTATCAAGTCCAAGCTCGATTCTTGTTAGCTCTAGTGCTTCTTGTGTTGGTGGTATTTGTGATTGTGTTAGATATGCAAATGCAGGGTCAATTGGGCTTAGCCTTAAAATTCCAAAAACAATAAATGACACAGCAAGCAGTATTGGAATTAAAGTTAGGATTCTTCTAATAATAAATAAAAACATTATCTAATCTTTATATCCTCGAATCTAAACTCATATTCCATATCACCACTTTTATAAGATTTAATCTTTTTATTATTAAACACCCCTAGTACCACTCCATAGCTTAATGGTATGTATATATTGCTATTATTTAATAAAGTCAGCAAACTTTTATATTCTTTTTGTATTTTGTCTTTATTGTCTGCGTTTAGTATAGACTTTATTAATCCTCTTATAATGTCTTTATTTTCCAAACCATCTTGTGCTGCATAATCTGCATGAGAAGGTATTAGCATAGACGATATAAATGAATGCGGATCAAATGGATTCCCCCATGTTTCGTTAAATATCAAATCAAAATCTCCATTTTTTTGCCTTTGATAAAATGCAATTGGCTCGCTTGAATCTAGCTGTATATTTATTCCAACTTTCAATGCTTCATTTTGTATGCTTTGTGCTATTGACTTTTGAATTGGATTATTTGCGATATAAACCAATCTTATTGCCTTATTTTTATAACTTGTATTTTTCAATACCTCTTTACTTTTTTGTAAATTAAATTCCTGCTTACTTAGTTCTACATCACAAAAATCTAAATTCCTCTGAAAAAGATTTTCCGCTTTTTTGTCTATTTGAAGCAAGATCTTATCCCATATCTCATCTTTATTGATTGTTAGAATTATTGCTTTTCTTATATTTGGATCACTTATTGTTTTTGAGTTTATAACAAGATTAAAAGTTCCTTGAGGTATCGATTGTGTAAGAGTATATCTTGTATCCTTTTGCAGAATCTTAAAACTTTCTCTTGAAATCATATCCTTGCCAACCAATATATCGATCCCTCCACTTTTTAAAGCCAAGATTCTAGAATTTGGATCTGGGATTATTTTCATCGTTAATTGTGATATTTCCGACTTTTTATGATAGTATGGATTTGGAACAAAGACATCTTTTATACCTAGTATGCTTTCTTTTAATACCCATGGACCACTACCTACCGGACTTTTTATGCCATCTTTTGTGCTACCATCTATCATCGAGCTTGGATCGATTATTCTAAATGGCCTTGGTAGAGAAAGTTCATTTAGTGTGGCTATGTATGGGGAGCTTAATTTTAGCTCAAATGTATTTTCATCTATTGCTTTTGCGCTTTGGATCTTGTCTGTAAGTCCAAGCCAAGAATGTCTTGTTGCGTTCTCTAAAATTGCTTTGAAGTTTGCTTCAACTGCATATGAATCTAGCCTGTTACCATTTGAGAAATGTAAATTATTATCTATTTTAAAAGTATATGTTTTACCATCATTGCTTATTCTCCATTCTCTTGCAATTCCCCCAACAAATTTCCCATCCTCATATTTTACCAATGGTTCATACACCATTATTTGTGCATACATTTGATTTGGAGAATATAGATGTGGATTTAAATGTCCAATATTTGTATCCCATGCACCAACAATCTCTTTTGAATACAGTGGAGTTAAATTAATACTAACAATTATAATAAAAATTCCTTTGGTTATATTTCTTAAAGCCAAGTGTTTCATTGATAATTAAACTCCTTAAGTTAAGTATTATTTAATTTTCTGACCATAAAGTATAACAACAAAATTCTTAAGACCCAAGATTTAAGTCTAGGTACAAATTATTACAATAAGTAGTTTAATCTGCACTAGCAAATAATAAACTATGTAATAAAATTTAAGTTAGATTTTGATAGAATCAAAAACTGCTTATATCTTGTTAATATTAGATGTCCAGTTATTTGCTAAAGATTGTTTAGTTGGACATTTAAAATATTGTAAAAATTTGTATTAATTTGGAGGTGTCACAATTATGAATAGTGTAAAATTGAAATTATCTCTAGCATCTAATGCTATCGCAGTAGTATGTTTACTTATTTTAGGTGTTATCACATTTATTTTTGTTAAAGACATAGTGTTCGAAGAAACAATAAAAAGCGAAACCAATTATGTTAAGGTATCGCAGTATTCCATGTATAGCTTTGATAATGATAATGTTAATAATTTAGCATCTTTAGCGAAACATATTACAACCAATTTTGATTATGATGATTTATCTTCACTGGAAAGCTTAAAGAGAAATATTGGTGTAATTTTGAAATCGTATAGAGATGCAGGCAATTATTTAGGTGTTTATATAGCTCACCCGACTGGGGAGATAGTTGTAAATGATGCTGAGGCAGATGCAGCCGATGAAGATGCAGTAATATATGGTAAGGCACAAAACTACGATGCTAGAACTAGAGACTGGTATATTGGAGCCACTAAGTCAGATAAAGTTTATATAACAGCACCATATATAGATGTCACTACTGGACTTTCTACTTTTACATATGCTAAATCAATTTATGATGAAGGTAAATTTGTTGGTGTTTTAGCAATAGATGTGCTAGTTAATGATTTGCAAGAATCTTTTAAGCATAACCCTGGAAGAATATTTGCTTTTGATAAAAACGCTATAGTTTTTGTTAGTAATGATGAAACTTTATTGCCAAAAAAGGAGGGTGAAGTTAATCCTGATATTAAGACTATTTCTGAACTTAGAAAAAAATATAAGGACTATGAACCATTCAACTATATAAGGTCTGATGGTAGCGAAAGATTTGTTGTATGTACTTCTGTATCTGAATATGGTATTTGTATGTCAGAAGGTGTGGATGATATCAATCAACCAGTGTTAAAAATAGCATATGTCCAATTTGTAATCGTTGTTTTTACAAGCTTAGCTAGTGTTGTGTTACTTTATTTCATAATATCTCGTATGCTAACTCCATTGCAATTTATCCAACAAGGTCTACTTTCATTCTTTAAATACATAAACTATGAATCAAAACAAGCTCCTAAACCAATAGCTATAA
>NZ_JAQHXS010000015.1:0-12166 GCF_027859275.1 Helicobacter sp. WB40
TTTATGTATTTAAAGAATGAAAGTAGACCTTGTTGGATAAATTGCAATGGAGTTAGCATACGAGATATTATGAAATATAATAGAATTATACTAGCTAAGCTTGTAAAAACAACGATGGCAGATTGTATGTAGGCTATTCTTTCTACTGGTTCTTCTACTTCATCAATACTTTCAGATATACAAGTTGTATAGTTATTGTATCTTGAACAAACAACAAACCTTTCACTACCATCAGACCTTACATAATTGAATGGTTCTAAATCTTTTAATGTCTTACTAATTTCGCCAATTCTTTTTATATCATTAAGATATCTATCAGCATTGCTTCCGCCAGTAATCAGACTTCTATCTTGTGAGGCAAAAACTTGTGCATTTTCATCAAAAGCAAAAATTCTAGCTGGGATGCTATCAAATTGTTTTTGTAGATCTTCTACCAAAACATCAACAGCAACAACAGCTAACAACTTTCCACCTCTATACACTGGAGCAGAAAAAGCCATGGCTGGCATTTTTGTAATAGAATCCTCATATATTGGGGAAACATAAACATCACCGCTTGCTACTGCACCCTTATACCATGCTCTAGTAGTAAAATTATATTCTGTACCGGGACCCCCAAAAAACCTAGTCGGCACCCCATTTTTATGAGTTTCTGAATCGCTAATTAATAAGCTTCCATCTTCAAAGGCTATATATAAAGCAAGTGCGTTAAAGCCAACTTTGTAGGCTTTTATTTCTCCACTAAAATACTCCTTTAATGCTTCCTTTGAGTTAACTTTGTATTCTGGCATAGTCTCTAAGTCTTTTTTAACATTTCTAATGAAGTTAATATTGTTATTACTAAAATTTTCCATAGTTGCTCTAGCGACAGATACAGAATTTATTTCAGCATGGACAACCTCTTTATATATGGCTTCCTTGACAAATATAAAAGTTACTACACCTAACGATAAAAGGCAAAGTATAGATATTAAATTAGCTATCAAGGAAATTTTTAATTTCACACTATTCATAAAAGCCTCCTAAAATCTAGTATTATTTTTTGAGTTGTGAGTAAAAATGAAGCCGAAATTTTATCTACAAGAATATGATAAATGAATTAAATATATAAATTTTATTTAATTTCAAAATTCAATATTACTTTTAGTATCATCATAGGAATATTAAACTAGCGGATACGATTGCATTATAATTATAGATTATCAATTTTAGATATTTTATTCATTTTAAAATGTTTTGGATACAATTTGAAGCTCATATTAATTTTTTAAGGTTTTCTAACTTGGAAGCAGTTGTCAATAATCTTATAAATATACACATAGCATTATCCATATTGTTATTTATACCGCCTCTTATAAACTTGTATGCACTTTTTTTAAAAAAATCACATACAAAAAAATTAAAATACCTAGCAATAATAGCCCCTGGATATTATGCACTCTTATCAGCTAGCATATTTAGCGGGCTTGTTGTTTGGGCGATGCTCACATTTGTGATGTCTTTTAAGATTCTTGCTATGGTTTTTGCTTGGATTGTTATATTGGTGCTTGAAATAAAAAGACATAAAAGGCAAAAATTAATCAAAGTAGAAGCAAATAGTGGCATTAGAGAATATTTTTTTAAAATGGCAAAAATAAAATACATAGCAGATATATGCTTTTTTTGTCTTTTGAGTGTAATATAATGCAATTTTTAATACATGAAGAATCTGGGAATGAAATTATAAATCTAAGTGGAGATTCATATAATCACATATTTAAATCTAGAAGAACCAAGCAATCACAGATTATAAACTTAAGAAATCTAAAGGATTTAAATCTCTATTCTTATGAAATTATAAATATAGATAGAAAAAGTGCAACACTAAGGTTAAAAAATACAACACATATACCACTCCATAACAAGCCAATAGGACATATAATACTAGCAATCATCGATATAAAAGAAATAGAAAAAATACTCCCATTTTTAAATGAAATAAATATAAAAAAATTGACACTTTTCTATGCAGATTTTTCGCAAAAAAGCTTCACCATAAATAATCAAAGATTTCAAAAAATACTACATGCTTCATCAGAACAATGCGGAAGAATCACAACTTTAGAAATAGAAATATTAAATAATTTACAAGAAGTATTAAGTTTGTATAATAATTTAGTAGTGCTTGATTTTAATGGAGAAGAACTTGGACTTTTAAGCTCAACAGATTCTCTGCTTATAGGCTGTGAAGGTGGATTTAGCGATAAAGAAAGAAAAATGCTAAGAGATAAAAAAATATATAGTATAAAAAATGCAAACATACTAAAAGCTCAAAGTGCAACAATGTATGGTGCATCTAGATTTATGAGGTAATTATGGCAAATAAAAAAGCATTTACAATGTTGGAGTTAGTATTTATTTTGGTGATTTTAGGAATCTTAGCAGCGGTTGGAATTCCTAAAATTTCTGCTAGTAGAGATGACGCAAAGCTAGTTTCATTAAAAAGTGATATAAATACTCTTAAGACATCATTTCCTGCATATTTCTTATCACAAGGCAAGGGAAGCTTTGAATCTGCAATTACCCTAAGCTCACAAAACTGGGATATAAGCCCATTTAATATAAAAACCAAACTACAAAACAACAACGCTCCATGCATTATAGCTAAGCTAATGAAAGATGAAGCGATAGAGACAGCAAGTGAAAATGAAATAAAATTCCTAGAAATTACAACTACAGGCACAAAGAATGAAAATGGCAATATTTGTGAAAAATTACTATATCAAATTGGGCTTACTTCATCATCCTCGATAAAAATACCTCTCTTAAGTGGCTCAATTGTCTTTTAAGAGTGCTTTTAGTCTGCTTGAATTAGTGCTTACATTGCTTCTTTTAGGCATTTTATTATCGTTTGGGATTCCAAATATTTTTAATTACAATAAAAGTGTGTGCAATAAAGCATTACAACTACAAATCTTGAATCTAAAAATAGCATTAAAAAATGAACTAAAAACAAACCAAACAATAAACATAGAATCTCTATACAAGCACCTAGATATGTCTAAATCTTCTTGTTATTTTGAAAAGCAAAAAGGTGGATTTATTGGAATAAATGAAGATAAAAAGGTATTTTTCAAATTAAAAAATAATATCTTAGAATGCGAACACACTAAAAGCTCAAAACTACATAATGGCGAATCTTTTTGTGATATATTCTAGTAAATGATAAAAATTATTATTTATGTTATACTTCTTTTAAAACATTTGGAGATATAATGGAATTTAGTACATCGCAGATTTTATATGCAATTATTTTAACTTTATTTGCTGGACTTTCCACTGCCATTGGTGCAGTGATTGCATTTTTTGCTAGAAATGATAATTTAAGAATTCTATCCTTTGGGCTTGGATTTTCTGCTGGAGTTATGATTTATATTTCTTTTATGGAAATTTTGCCAACCGCCTTTAATGACTTTAAAGCAGTTTATGCCTATGGGGAGTTCTTGGCATTATTGTGCTTTTTTGGAGGAATCTTTGTAAGCGCCTTTATTGATAAATGTATCCCAGAGGACTTAAATCCACATGAACCAAAAGATGACTATTCAGAACTAAAAGTGTGCCCATTACCTAAAAAAGCACAAAAGCCACCAACATACCATCCCGGTGAAGTAATCAAAAAAATAGATTCAAAGTCCCTAAAACGCACAGGAATCTTTACGGCTTTTGCAATTGCAATACATAACTTCCCAGAAGGCTTTGCGACATTTATAAGCAGTATGGATAATCTATCGTTTGGAATAGTAATAGCAATTGCAGTTGCAATACACAATATCCCAGAGGGTATGGCTGTATCACTTCCTATATATCATGCAACAAACGATAAGAAAAAGGCATTTGTATATTCTGCACTATCTGGTTTGGCAGAACCACTTGGTGCTATTGTTGGAGCTTTGTTTATTTTACCATTTTTAAGCGAACTTACTTTGGCTATTACTTTTGCATTTATTGCGGGAATTATGGTGTTTATATCATTTGATGAATTGCTTCCTCAAGCACGAACTTATGATAAGGCGCACGATAGTTTGTATGGACTTATTATAGGTATGGGAGTCATGGGCATTTCATTGGTATTATTAAATATTTGATAGTTATACAGGAGAGAGTATGCTTAAGATATCTTTTGTTTTTATATTAGTTGGTGTTAGTTTTATTTTATATGGATATTTTGGTAGTGCAGAAGCAACCAAATATGCACAGACAAAACCATGTCTATATATTTCTGCTAGTTTGTTAAATGTAAGAGAGAAGCCTAGTTTGGATTCAAGCATAATCTCAAAGCTACCACAAAATCATAGAATATGCAATTATGAATATGAAAATGAATTTGTAAAAATAGAAAATGGATATATATCTGCCAAATATGTAAATATAAACAAAACACAACAAAGCACAATCAAACAAATATCCAAAAACGAAAATAAAAAATTTACACTAACTAGCACGAAAGATAATATAAGACAAAAGGCAGATGAATATTTTGCACTCAATGATTATGTAAGTGCAATGAATCTGGCACTAAAAGCAAATAAAGAAAATCCAAATAATAAAGATAGCTGGGAAATTTTTAGCAAAAGCATATATATGCAAGGAAATAAAGATGAAGCAATAAATGTACTAAAATTTTTTCTAGCTTACAACTATGATGAATCTTTGTATGAATTATTGGCAAAAATGGAGGAAGGCAATAGCCTACCTAGAGAATAAAAATCCAACACCAACTCTATCTATGGAGCGATTATAATCAATCAAGCTCTCTCCATAGCCACTAAAATATTGTATATATAAATAAAGATTCTTATAAATTGGATATGAATAATCAATGAGCACTGAACCTTTATTGTCACTCTTTAAGTTATTTCTTAATGTAAGAGAGACTGCGTGTTTGTGGTTAAATAAATATCCCAAAGTTAATTCTCCATATCCTAGATAATTTGTAATATCTGGATTATCATCTTTTGTGCTATCTTCTTTTATTCTATGCCAAGCTTTAAGGCTTAAAGCAAAATTCTCATAGCTATAAATACCTTGCACAAAGATTCTATCCCAACTCCTTGAATTAAGTGTGCCTCCACCATTACTTTGGTGTATGTATCCAAAAGCCAACTGATCAAAAAACAATGGATAGTTATCTATTGGATATGTCATAAACAAAGAAGGCTCATAATTGCTCTCTCTAAATGGACGAGAATTTTTACCATCATAAACACTCCAAAAACTCTGCTGTGTATATGCAAAATACAAATCAAGATTCTTAGCCAATAAGTCACTAAACAATAATTTCTTCACACTTATTTGAAATTTTGCTTCCTCGCCTTTATTGTGTGTTTGTTCTCTATTTATTGAGTAATTTACAGGAAGCAAGTAGTTGAATTTATAAGGTTCAAATCCTAAGATTCCACCCATGAATTTATTTCTTTCATACATTCCCTCATAAGCACTAAATTTTTGTTCTTTTTGTGTGCTTTTTATGCTATCTACCAAACTTGGCTCATTTTTAGTTTTTAACTTTGGATTTTGCAAAACAATAACAAAATGCCTATCATCATCAGGTAAATCAACCACAACTCTATTGCCTTGAGATTTATGAACAGAAATAACATTTTGAATATTCATACTTTCATCAAGAATTAGAAATTTAGCCCTTTCATTTTCCTCAAACTCTAAATACTCATACTTACTATTATCAAACTTGCTAATATCTGCAACTAAACCACATGCAATCAAGCACAAAAACACAATGTAACGCATATTTTCACTCAATTCTGAAATATGCATATTCTAGCATAATATTTGTCTATAATTGTGATTATGCTTTTGGCTAGTTTTATGCAATAATAAAGAAAAAATTTGGAGTATCAAATGTGTGGAATTGTGGGCTACATAGGAAATAATGAGAAAAAATCAATTTTAATAAATGGACTGAGAGAATTAGAATATAGAGGATATGATTCTGCTGGGATCTCTGTGTTGGCAGAAGGTAATTTAAATATTTTTAAAGCAGTCGGTAAAATAATTAATTTAGAAAGGAAATGCGAAAGCTTTAGTTCTAGCGGTTTTGGTGTTGGCATAGGACATACAAGATGGGCTACACATGGTAAGCCAACAGAAACAAATGCACACCCACACTTTGGTAAGTTTAGTAATGTAGTACATAATGGAATAATAGAAAATTATCAAAGCATAAAAGATATGCTAATTAAAAAAGGATATAATTTTATATCCCAAACAGATACCGAAGTAATAGTGCATTTATTTGAATCTATGCTTGAATCTTCTATAACTCCACTAGAGGCATTTACAAAAACCATAAACGAACTAAAAGGTGCTTATGCAATATTATTAATTACACAAAAAGCTCCAAATGAAATATTTTACGCCAAAAATGGATCGCCATTAATAATAGGAAAAGGGCAAGATGGAATCTATTTTTCATCATCTGATACACCTCTAATAGGACTAGCAACCGAAGTATGCTATCTTAAAGATGGTGATTTTGGTGTAATGGATTTAGATGGATTTGCAAAATTAGGAGATATAAAAGAATTAAGCGGAGATAAACTATCTTCTCAAAAAGATGGATTCACATTCTTTATGGAGAAAGAAATATACGAGCAACACAAAGTATTACTTGAGACAATGATGGGAAGAGTTGGAGATGATGGATTTTTTCTAGAAGAATTAAGCAACATAGACTTAAGCAATATAAAATCAATTAGACTATGTGCTTGTGGAACCAGCTATCATGCAGCTCTAGCTGGTAGCTACATGCTAGAAAGAATTGCAAAGATTAGCACCAAAGTTGAAATAGCAAGTGAGTTTCGCTACAAAGAGCCGATACTAGATGAAAATGAACTTTTTATTAGCATATCACAAAGTGGAGAAACTGCAGATACATTAGAGGCAGTCAAGTTAGCTAAAAAAGCTAAACTAAAAACTATTAGCATTTGCAATGTCGATAATAGCAGTATAGTAAGAGAGAGTGATGCAAGCCTATTAACTCGTGCAGGAATTGAAAAAGGAGTAGCGAGCACAAAAGCATTTGCTACACAAGTTATGGTTTTATGGATATTATCATGTTATTTAGCACAAAAGAGATTTTCTTTTGCAGAAGTAAAAGGGCAAGTGCAAATAATGCTAAATGCAATTAAATTAACAGAAGTAAATAAAAAAATGCACGAAAAGATAAAAAGACTTTCTAGGCGTTATTTACATGGACATGGATTTTTCTTTATAGGCAGGGACATTTTCTATCCTTTAGCATTAGAAGGAGCATTAAAACTAAAAGAAATAAGCTATCTTCATGCAGAAGGTTATCCTAGTGGGGAAATGAAGCATGGACCAATAGCTTTAGCTGATAGTGGATTATTTTGTGTTGCATTAATGCCAAAGAATCTAATGTATGACAAAATTAAAAGCAATGTAGAAGAGTTAAGTGCTAGAGATGCTATGATATGTGCTTTAAGTTCTGAATACTATGAAGGCTGTGATGATTGGATTGAGGTTTGTGATTCATCGCATTATATGGAAGAATTTTTCTCGATGATGATTGCATTGCAGATATTTGCACTAGAAATAGCTATAAGACTAGGAAATGATGTAGATATGCCAAGGAATCTAGCAAAAAGCGTAACTGTTGAATAATTAACCAAATATTTCATTTTTTTGGTATTATCAAACAAAGGAGATGAAATGAGAATAAACTTATTAATAATTTGTATTCTAACCATTTTTACGGTTGGTTGCTCCAAAAAGCAGCCCGAAACAAACAGAATAGAGGCAGCTAAAATCAATCCACTTGGGCGTTCATTTGGTGCATAGAATGATTCCGATCCGCTAAAGCTAGGGTCAAATCCAACACCTCCTATGAAATTAGAACCTGGCAATACTCTAAAAAATCCATATTTAATTAGTGGAAAAAATATTGTTCCGCAAACTCCACTTAATCCACCAAAAATTACCCAAAACCCAAATGCAAAAGGCGCAGTAAATGGACCGCAACCATTGCTTGGAAGTGATGGCAGATTAAACACCATGAAAGTATTTGAAAATAATGGTATAGAAAGCGAGTATGTAGGTATTATGGGTGCAGGAGGAGAGATATTAACCGTGTGGGCATTAGCTTCTGGGAATTGGATTTGGGGTTATACGCATATTAATAGCAAACCCTTTGGGAATGCGAGAATTTGGCGTGTAATTGAATATCCTAAAAATTTTGTAATGTTTAAAAATGTTCGCACTGGAAATTGTCTCACTGCTTATAGAAATGGTGTGGTGCATTATCCATGTGATCCTAGCAATCAAAGCCAGTTTTGGGAGTTAAAGCCTATGAATAATCAATCTATACAAATTAAAAATCTAGCAAACGGACAATGTTTGCAATCTCCTATTGGCAACCCTTTAGGAGATTTTTTCAAAGTCTTTGAGATTTTTACCACCACTTGCGTAAAGCCTGGTGTTAGCAATTTAGATCAACAATGGTATCTAGTTGCTCCAACTTTTGGCGCTAAAGCCATTATTATTGATAACTAGGAGGATAGAATGAGAAAAGTTATTTTATCTTTTGTTATATTTTTTAGCTTTGTTTATGCTGGGCTAGAGGACTTTAATACAGGCACTTGGAATCTACAAGGATCTTCAGCAGCAACAGAGAGCAAGTGGAATGTGAGTGTAAGGCAATTAATCACGGGTGATTCTCCGCTTGATGTATTAATGGTGCAAGAAGCTGGGGTTTTGCCACAAAGTGCGATGATGACAGAACGCGTGGTACAACCAGTAGGTGTTGGAATCCCAACCCATGAATATGAATGGAATCTAGGCACAGCCTCACGCCCTAAATCTGTGTGGATTTATTATTCACGCATTGATGTTGGTGCAAATCGCGTAAATGTTGCCATTGTGAGTAACAAAGAGCTGATGAGGTGTTTGTTATCCCACCACCCACAGTGGCTTCAAGACCTATTTTGGGAATCCGTATAGGAGATAGTGCATTTTTTAATGTCCATGCACTTGCTCGTGGTGGAAATGACGCGGGAGCACTTATTACAGCAGTGGATATGCAGATGAGAAATCAAGCAAATGTAAGGAACTGGATTATAGCAGGAGATTTTAATAGAGAGCCAAATATGATTACAAATCTAATCGACCCAGAACTTGCTAGTAGAATTACAATCGTCGCACAAAGTAGTGCCACTCAAGCAAGTGGTAGGGTGCTTGATTATGCAATCACTGGAAGCTCGAGAGGCACATATGTAGCCCCACCGCTTGCTGCAATATTAATTTTAGCTGGGCTTAGGACGCATTTGGCTTCTGATCATTTTCCAGTAAATTTTAGAAGATTCTAAAGGAGGTACTATGAAAAAACTAAAAATTTTATTTGCTTCATTTTTAGTAACTTTAAGTTTTAATCCACTTTTAGCAGATGATCCAGGTGAGTTAAGCGATTTTACACAAATTTTTACAATCCGCTCACTTGAAACAGGCATTAGTCTAAGTCCTTTTAGAGAGACTTCACAAAGACTCATTGATCAAAATTGGAAATTAAGAGAGATAGAACCAAATGATACTATTAAAGATAGGGATAGAAGATTAGCTAAAAGAGTTCCATTTGGCTATGTACAGTTTGTAAATCCTAGCAATGATGATATTTGTTTAGCAATTTTGGATAATGGGTTTTTTGGAGGTAAGTCTTGCTCACTAGATTTGCAAGATGGTACATTAGAGACCATTTTTTCTATTATGCCTACAAATACTGCAGCAATTCAAATTCGATCTTTAGTGCTTGATGCAAATGAATGTATCGTAACTTTCTACAATCCGAATGTCCCTATTGAAAATCGCTTTGGGATTAGGACTTGTACTATTGATGAGACACTTCCAGCAGACTTAAATGAGTTAATGTTTTTTGCACCACCGCTAATCGAGGCTAGTGTTCTAGAATAGCATTGTTTTGTAAAAGGATTCTATCTTTAGAATCCTTTGTTATATTGCTTATGGTAGATCTATTTTTAGAATCTTAGATTCTGCCATTTTTGGTATCCATAGATTTGTGCCATCACTAAACATATCAGCTGGACCTTTCATAAAATCAAGTTCCAATGTCCCAATCTTACCGCTCTTATCTATCCTATATACAACACCTTGCATATTATCTCCCCAATCACTCACAAGGAGATCCCCATTTTTTGCAAACACAACACCATCCAAAGCACCAAGTGGCTCACTAATTGGAAGCTGTGCTTTACTGCTTAAATCTATTGCTACTACACTGCCTTTTGTTTTTCCAGCTGGATCATAACCAACCACAATCAATCTATTATTATCTCTATCTAGCAATAATCCATTTGGACCACCATATTTGGAATCTAGTTTTGCAAAAGTATCATACTTTTCGTTTTTGATATCAACTATATGTATTATGCCTGTTCCAGTATCGCTAATTAACAATGTATTGTTATCCAATACTTCTATAGCATTCAAAAATACAGAATCTTTTATAGGCATACTCAATACTTCTTTTTTGCTATTTATATCAAAACCTTTAATGGTATCAATATCAACGATATAAAGCGCATCACCTATGCTATTCATACCTTTTGGGGCATTTAAATTAGAGATAAACTTTTTATCTAAAACTTTCCCTTTAGAATCTAATTTGCTTATAAATCCATCACCATCTTTTTCTAATGGTGCTAATTTTTCACCAACATTGCTAATAAATATATTTTGTCCACTTCCATATACACTCTCTGGACTAGCAAAACCTTCAAAATCTTTTGCCGATAATGATAATATAGATATGCTACTTATCAATGCAACAGATGAAATCAATAGACGAAAATAGTTATTCATTTAATTCCTTTAGAGTTAATATTTATTCTGAATTTATTCCAATATTATTCCACAAAATATCAATGTTTTATATTATTTTTAACAAAAACATAAATTTTTGGTTTCTAAAAATTGTGTTAGTGTCTTAAAAACTATAAAGACTATAACATAATATAACATATACATACTTTTAGATTTACCAATCAAAAGCATTATAAGAAACTATGTGTGGTTAAAATGCTTAAAGATATTAAGAATTCTATCTTTATCTAAAAGTTTCTCATCAATTCTAAATTTTTCTTGATCTGTTAATGCATGTAATATATCTTCTAATTTTACAACATTGATATTGTTTATAAATTTTCTATATTGTTTCATATATGGAAAATGATAATTTGTTAATTCTGTAATTTTTACTATTTTTTTCTTTATTACTATAGCTTCATATGAAGCTAAATTGTCATATTTATAAGCTTGTTCTTGTGGAATTTCGTTCCAATTAAAACTATCGCCTAATACTAAGGCTTCCCTAAAATGTATATCACTTGTTTTCTTTATTAACCAATGATCTACATCATCTTTTAAGAATAGCCCATTGTTTTGTTGTGCTACGTATATATTGTCATCAATTACTATAAAATCCATTCTAGAAATGCTTAATATTTCATTATCATCTTTAATTAAGTAGAAGCTCTTATATAATTTCTTAGCATCATATATGTGATCCATATCAATCTTTATAAACCACTCATTCTCTGGTATGTAGCTGAATACATAATTGTAATAATTATATAATTTATTTAAGTTTGTTTTTGGATTTTTAATATCTATTGTATGCGGATATTTAATAGGTATAAAGGATGGATATTGCTTACAAAACTTAATAATTATTTCTTCAGAGCCATCATTGCAATCATTGTAGCCAATAACTCCTCTTTGAATTGCAGGTAGTATACTTTTTAATGAACTTTCAAGCATCACTCTTTCATTTTTAACGCGAATAAAAGCCCAAGGATTAAGAGGAGAATAAGCATTTTTAGAATCTATATCAAAATCAAAGTATCCACTATGTCCAAAATTGTGATTGTTTTTTATAAAGTAATCATTATCCGTATCTTCTATTCTTTTCAATACATTAGAAGGTATATAAAGATTAACATGTTTAATAATACCTCCAATTTCACTAATATCCATTGAGTATGTCAAAAAATTACCTCTTCCACCTCAAGAAAAGACTCCTAGAATCTTTTCTTATTTACATCACTAATAATATCATCTGCAATTCTATTTACATTATTAG
>NZ_JAQHXS010000016.1:0-12048 GCF_027859275.1 Helicobacter sp. WB40
TTTATGTATTTAAAGAATGAAAGTAGACCTTGTTGGATAAATTGCAATGGAGTTAGCATACGAGATATTATGAAATACATAATAATAACATTTAAAACTATTATAATTGACACTATTGTTGCTTGTTTCCAAGCTATTTCAACGACTGGTTTGTTTATTACAGCTAAAGATTCCCCAACACAAGAAGTATTTAAACCTGTTTTTGCACAGACTACATATCTTTCATCACCAGCCACATTTGTATAATAAAATGGTTCATAATCTTTATGATTTCTAGAACCTTCAAATATCATCTTTAAATTTTGCAGTTCATCATTATTTGGATTCAACAATTTGTGATCACTAGATACAAATACTGTACCATTTTCATCAAAAGAAAAAATTCTACCAGGTAATTCATCAAACATGGTTTGTAACTTAGATGTTAAAACATCAAAAGCCAAAACACCCACTAAAATACCATTTTTATAAATAGCCATAGAATAAGTGAAGGTAGGCAATCCTGTTGCTTGATCCATATAAGGTTCGGATACATATATGCCTTGGGTTTTTAATGCACCTTTATACCATACTCTTGTTCTAGCATCATAGTTTTGTTTTTCGCCATATAAAATATAGTCGCTACCTTCTTTATCGGAATCGCTATTGCTAACAACTATATTTCCAGTGTGTGGATCTGCTATATAGGCACTCAAGTAACCATGAGCTGCCCTAAATACAGAAACCATTGGTCCTACATTATCAAGCATTGTATCACTTTGCAATCGATTTATACTTAACTGAGAAACTTTCTTGGAAAATCTATCTAATGAGTCTATGTTGTTGCTTCTAAAAGATGTCAATGAAACTGAAGCCCCCCTTAAATAATTCATTTCTGCCGTAGAAACGCTACTAAATACTATGTTCTTAACAAAAATAAAAGTAATAACACCCAACAGGATAAGAGAAAATATTGTGATAAAATTGGAAATCAAAGACACTTTTAATTTTATACTATTCATAAACATGCTCCTAAGTATGTATCATCAAAATATTCACAACCAAAAAACGAGAGACTACATTGTATCTTTAAATTAATATAAAATGTATTAAATATATTATTTTTATCAAAATGTCCAATTTTGTGCCAATTTTAGAATATCATTTGCACCTTTTGTTATAAAGTATTGTGCCAACTTGCTACCCAAACTTTCAGAATCTTGTAAATTTAAAACAATATCACTCATATTATGTTTAATGATTTTATTTCCATTTGGTAACCCAAGTATTGCCTCAATATACATATTATGTTCATTTAATTTTGCATTCACGCCTATTGGTACTTGACAACCACCATTTAACTCTCTAATAAATGCCCTCTCTGCACTAGTTTCAAACAAAGAATTTCTATCATTTAAAAAATCCAACAAGTGTAGCACTTGGCTGTCTAGCCTACATTCTATTCCCAAAGCTGCCTGTCCCATAGCTGGTATAAAATCTAATTGCTTTATTATAGGTACTTCTGTGATATTTAGCCTATTTACACCAGCTTGAGCTAAAATTATTGCATCAAAATCGCCATCTTTTAGTCGTTTTAATCTAGTTTGCACATTTCCTCTTAGGCTTATGCAGTCTATATCTTTTCTCAAACAATGAATCTGCATGATGCGTCTTAGAGATGTCGTCCCAACTTTAGCACCGCTTGGTAACTCCATTATGTCTTTATACTTGAAACTCAAAAAGCTATCTCTTATATCTTCTCTTTTTGTAATAGCACCTAAACCAAGATTTGATTCAAACTCTACTGGAACATCTTTTAGACTATGAACAGCTAAATCTATTTCACCATTTAGAAGCAACACTTCTAACTCTTTTGTAAAAAGTCCTTTGCCACCTATCTTGGATAATGGAGTATCAAGTATCTTGTCACCCTTAGTTTTTACAATTTGTAGTTCTACATTCATGTGTGGATATTTAGCTATTAACGAATCTTTTATGAAATTTGCTTGCCAAAGTGCCAATAAACTACCTCTAGTTCCTATTACAATCTTATTCATATTTGTCCTTTGAAATGACTTCTACATCGATAATATCATTTGAATCTTTGAAGTTTTTATTTTTATCTAGCTTTATAAATGGTTTTAGCATAAAAAACCCAACACTACCAAACTGCATAACAATCCCTAGAATATCAGTAAAACCACCCGGCAAAATCAACAAAATAGCACCCAAGATTCTAAAAATATTAGAACCTATAAAAGCTTCTTGCGTGATTTCTCTATCTCTTAGTTTTATTAGTGCTTCTACAAAAAAAATTCTAAAGTTTATAATTATCAAAAACCCAACAAAAGCGGTTACTATAATTTCTAAAACAAAACCAAATACGCCGATAATTTCTATTATTTCATAGCTAACTAAAACTTCAATGAATAGATAAATAAAAACAAAAATTAAAGGCATTTTTTTACTTCATGTAAAAGGTTGTCTATTTTACTTAGTTCATATTCTTGTTTTTGCAGATTCTCCCTGCATACTAACTCTACTTTTCCTTCAATAGCACCTTTCCCAACGATAATAGCATAAGGGAATCCAACAAGTTCAAAATCAGCTATCTTTGCTCCAAATCTTTCATTTCTATCATCAACTATACATTCAACCCCTAATTCTAACAATTTAGAATATAGGTCTTCACCTATATTTCGTTGATTTTCATCTTTAATATTCGAGATTATTATATCAACCATAAATGGTGCTGTATTCTTTGTCCATTTTATGCCTACTTCATCGTGGTGTTGCTCTATTATAGCTGCAATTAGTCTTGAGATTCCTATGCCATAGCAACCCATTATATAAGGTTTTGTTTTCCCGTTTTCATCTAGGAATGTCGCACTCATTGCTTTTGAATACTTATCTCCAAGCTGAAATATATGCCCAACTTCTATGCCTTTTGTAAAATACAACTTACCACCATCGCATCTAGGGCAAACATTGCCTTCTTTTACCTCTAATAAATCTTTAAATTCTAGGTCTTCAAAAAGATTTAGATCAACACCCACAAAATGATAATCAAGTTCATTTGCACCACATATCATATTTTTAGCACCATTTAGTTCATTATCAAAGTAGATATGCTTAGAGTTTGTAATATTTCTTAATGCATAAGGCCCTATAAATCCAGCAAACAGCCCAAGCTTTGATATTTCTTCTTCACTAACATCACACAATTCATTTGCACCAGTTGCATTTAATGCCTTTGTTTCGTTTAAGCTATCACTCCCTCTAAGGAAGAAGAATACATATTCACTAACCTCATTATCAAATAATGCCTTTTTTACAACAGCTTTAATAGTCCAATAAGAATCTATTTTAAAAAACTCACATAAAGATTCTATTGTCTTTGTATTTGGGGTATGGAATTTAGCAAAATTGGCTTCTGGTGCTTGTGAATTTGGTGCTTTTGGTTTTCTTGTAGCAATTTCCAAATTAGCCCCATAAGAGCAAGAATCGCATACACAAATTGTATCTTCTCCACTATTGGCTAAAACCATAAACTCCTTGCTTCCGCTCCCACCAATAGCCCCACTATCAGCCTCTACAACTCTAAAATCAAGCCCTAAATCTCTAAAAATATCACTATAAATTTGCTCCATTTTGTCAAATTCTTCTTTTAAAGATTCATAAGAACTATGAAAACTATATCCGTCTTTCATTATAAATTCCCTAGCCCTCATAAGCCCAAATCGTGGTCGAATCTCATCTCTAAATTTTGTTTGAATCTGATATAGGTGTATTGGAAGTTGCTTATAACTTTTTATGTAATTTTTTGTTAGGTCTGTTATTGTCTCTTCATGTGTAGGCCCAAAGACAAAGTCATTATCTTTTCTATCTTTTAACCTTAAGAGTTCTTTCCCATATCTTTCATATCTACCACTCTCCCTCCAAAGAGATGCAGGAGTAATACACCCAAGCAATACTTCATTTGCACCAGCTTTATCCATGTGATATTTAGTAATGTCAGATATTTTTTGTAACACTATTTTTCCTAATGGCAAAAAGCTATAAATCCCGCTACCGCTTTGTGAGATAAGTCCTGCTCTAATTAGATATTCATGACTTTTTAATGCAACATCTCTTGGAGTTTCTTTTAGTGTATGAATAAAAAATTTTGAAAATCTCATCTAAATCTCCTACTTTTTAGAATCTGTTGCATATTCACATTTATATTGTTCTGTCATTTTTATATCATTATCATCAAACAAAAACTGCAAAGATTCAATTATCATATCTCCTTTTTGTGTGTTTGAGACTGATTTTAGATTCATAGTCAAATCATGCAAAAACACATTAAAAGCATTGTGCAATGTCTTTTCTATATTTTTTTCATATTCTTTTGGTAGATAGCCTTTTTGAATCCCTTTTTGCAATTCTTTTAGGCTAGAATCTTTTGCTTTTTGTCTTATTAATTTTATTAATGGTTCTACACTAAGAGTGCTAATCCAAGAAAAAAATTCCTCCGTATATCTTCCAACTATCCCATAAGCAACTCTTGCTTGTTCTTCTCTTAGTGCAAGGTTTTTTTGAACTATATCTTGCAAATCATCAACTGCATATATCTTAATATTTGAATCATCGATACAATCAATATCTCTAGGTACTGCTAAATCAAACCAATATCTAGTAAAATCACATGGAGAGATTAAATCTTTTGTTATTATACTATGAGGAGCACCAGTAGCGGTAAATACCAATGATATTGAGTTTATAAGTCTTCCGATTTCTTTGAAGCTCTCAACTTTTATTCTTGCATTTTGATTGTTCTGCATAATTTCATCATGAATCTTTTGCGCATTTTGTATTTCTCTATTTATTAGAACTATATTTGCGTGTGCATTTACTAAATGCTTAACACACAAAGAACTCATCTCTCCAGCACCAATAACTAGCGTATCTATGCTATCTAAACTCCCTAGCACATCTTTTGCTTGGGCGACTGCAGCTCCTGCAACTGACACAGAATTTTTAGAAATATTTGTAGAGTTTCGAACTGATGATGCACATTTAAAAGCATAATGAATTGCACGAGAGAGATTTAGCTTACAACAGCCAATGTCATATGAAAATTTAAAGGCACTCTTTAACTGACCGCTTATTTGTGTCTCTCCAATAACTAAGCTATCAAGTGAGCTTGCAACGCTAAAGAGATGATGTATTGCTGATATATCAGTGTAGAAGTCTGCTCTTTGTTTTAGCTCATCTAAATGTATTTTAGATTCATCGCTTAACTTTTGAAGAATATATCCTTCTGCTTTTTCATTATTATTGACATATGTGATAAATTCGATTCTATTACATGTCGAAAGAATGATTGCTTCATCGATAAATTTATTACCAACTAAAGAAGTTAGAAAGTCTTTTGTTTTTTGCTCTTTTAAATCAAATGCTAGTTTTTCTCGTAAGCATAAATCCGTGTTTTTATGCGTATAGCTTAAAATATAATAACTCATTGCTGCTAAAAATCCCTACAAATCATGTTTTCCATTATTTCTATAAGTTTATCACAAGATTGATTGATTATTGCTTCAATCCCATCTTGTGCTAATTTCTGTGCTAAAGTATGTGATTTTTTAATCGCACCACTTGAGTGCAGATTCTCCACAATCCAAGATTGCTCATCATCGCTTAATTTTCTACCAAAGCATTCTAAAAGCCTATCTTTTCCGCCTTTATCCAAGTGGTGATATAGATATATGTAAGGAAGTGTGCTTTTTCCTTCTTTAAAATCACTCAAAGATGGTTTACCAAGTGTGCTTGAAGTCTGCGTAATATCCAAAATATCATCAATAATTTGAAATGCTAAACCAAGATTTCTGCCATAAAGCCCAAAAGATTCTGAATCTTTATTTGCCAAAATAGCAGCACTTTTTGCAGTTGCTTCAATTAATGATGCAGTCTTTAGCTCTATCATATCTAGATATCTTGATTCATTACTATTAAACTCATCACTCATCTTTACATCTAAAATCTCACCAATAGATAATTGAACTACAGAATTAGAAATTATTTGTGCAATCTCGCTATTGCCAAATTTACTAAGCTCAAAAAACGCTTTAGAATAAAACACATCTCCAAGCATAATTGCATGTTTGTCTCCAAATGTCGCATTAATTGAAGGCTTATTTCGCCTTATCTTGGCATTATCAATTACATCATCATGAAACAATGAAGCACTCTGAATCATCTCAATAATGGCACATAACAAAATACTATCTTCACTAATTCCTGCTATGTTTAATGCAAGTTTGCTTCGTAGCATTTTACCACTTTGTAAATTTTGTATCATTTCTAGCACATAAGGGGAGTTAAGCTCTTTTAAGAAACACATAATCTTATTGCTAATTTGATCCAAAGCCTCCATTTTTCTCCTTTCTCTCATCAATTACATTAAAATCCCGCCTTCCATCATATATGTAATACTTCAAAGTAGCTACTTTTGTTTTTCTATTGTAGTCTTTAAAACACAACATAAAAAATGGTCCCTCGCTATAATTTTTCTGCTCTTCTTTAAATAAAGGCACTTTATAGCAATTCCTTTGATAATCCCTATACAAGATAAATTGGTGTGGAAAATAATCATAATTTAAATGCATAACAAGCCCATTATTCTTTAATAAAGTCCAACGAAAATATAAAGTCTTTTGACTTTCGTTTGCTTGGAGAGTTACAATATAAAACTCATCTTTATTTAAGTCTAAAAACTTCTCACTCTTCCAATCAGGCGGTGCATATAAAGGCGATATTAAACAAATAGCCAAAAAAAACCAAGAGATTCTACTCATTTTGGCTTAATATTTTACCCATAGAATCTATTGCGATATTTTGAGTATATCTATGAATCTCTTCTGAAGATTCTTCGCTATTTACTATGTAGTTTAGCTCTTCTTCCCATGATTCTCCAAGTCTTTTTTCTAAGAGTATCTCTAAAGTTGCTAATCTTTCTAAGATTCTATGCAATTCTTTGCTTGATAGTGTTCTTGAAGCATTAAAAATAATGTCCAACCACTTATCTTGTGGTAATCCTTCAAAAATATGATCCATACTAATCCTTTTTATGTAATCTAGCTAAAATAGCATTTTTATGTGCATCTAGCCCCTCATTTTTAGCTAGTATAGCACACTTATCTCCAAGCTCTAAAATGCCTTGATGTGAAAATGAAATAATAGAGCTTTTTTTCAAAAAATTCTCAACACTTAATGGAGAGAAAAATCTTGCACTACCACCTGTTGGTAGAGTGTGATTTGGTCCTGCTATATAGTCTCCTATAGGTTCTGGCGTGTTTTCCCCTAAAAATATAGCACCTGCATGTTTTATCTCGCTTAGAATCTCTAGTGGATTTTCTGCTAAAATTTCCAAGTGTTCTGGTGCTATTTCATTCATAAGGCTTATTGCTTCTTTTAGATTTTGAGCGATTATTATAGCTCCTCTGTTGTTGATTGATTGTTCTGCTATATGCTTTTTTGGTAAATTTTGCAAGTTACTTTCTATAAGCTTTGATACTTCATGTGCCAAAGGTTCGTTTGTAGTTACTAAAATAGAACTTGCCATTTCATCATGCTCTGCTTGTGAGAGTAAATCTAATGCTACATATTCTGTGTTAAACTCTCCATCTGCTAGGATTCCTATTTCACTTGGTCCTGCTATCATATCAATATTTACTTCACCAAATACGAGCTTTTTGGCAATAGCTACATATATATTTCCAGGACCTGTTATTACATCGACTTTGTCTAAAAAATTAGCTCCATATGCCATTGTTGCAATTGCAGTTGCACCACCTATTTTATAAGCATGCTTGATATTACAAATATGCATTGCTGCTAAAAGAAGAGGATTTACTTTATTTTCTGGTGCTGGAGTGCACACGATTATATCTTCTACACCTGCAACTATTGCTGGAATCGCATTCATAAGTAGTGAGCTAGGATATGCTGCCTTTCCTCCCGGGATATACAATCCTGCTTTTTGTATTGGGCTAACTTTTTGACCTAGAATATTTCCATTATCTTCAAATGTAAGCCAAGTTTTTGGCATTTGCTTAGAGTGGAAATTATAGATTCGATTATATGCTACATGCAGTGCTTCTTTAAGAGTGGAATCTAGATTCTCATAGGCTTCTTTCATTGAAAGTGTAGGGATAATAAAATCATTTTCGCAAGTTGGATTCCAAAGGTCAAACTTCGATATTTGTTCTTTTATTGCTAAAAATCCGCTATTTTTGACAGAATCTAGGATTTCTTTTACCTTTGGTTCTAGGTTTGTTATATCTAGTTTTGCTCTTTGTAAAATCTCTGCAAAACCTATCTTAAAATTAGAATCTTTTGAGTTTAAAATCAGCATATAATATCCTTAAAATAAACATTGTAGCCTTTTGTAGTTTAATTTTTGCTATACTTAGTTTTATTTTTTAGAGGATTTTTTATGTCAGCTTTTGAAACAATTATCGGTCTTGAAGTGCATGTCCAACTAAATACCAAAACCAAAATTTTCTGCTCTTGTGCTACTAGCTTTGGAGAAGAGCCTAATAAAAATGTATGTCCTACATGTCTAGGCTTACCCGGAGCCCTGCCAGTGCTTAATAAAGAAGTAGTAAAAAAGGCTATTTCTTTTGGCACAGCAATTAATGCAAAAATTAATCAAAATTCTATCTTTGCTAGAAAAAACTACTTTTACCCAGATTTGCCAAAGGCGTATCAAATCAGTCAATTTGAGATTCCAATAGTTGGCAGAGGCGAGATAGAAATAGAAGTGAATGGAGAGAAAAAAATAATCGGCGTAACTAGAGCCCACATGGAAGAAGATGCAGGAAAGAATATCCATGAAGATAGCTATTCTAAAGTAGATTTAAATCGTGCTTGCACTCCACTTTTAGAGATTGTAAGTGAGCCTGATATGAAAAGTAGCGATGAGGCTATTGCGTATCTTAAGAAGCTTCACTCGATTGTTAGATTCTTAGGCATTAGTGATGCAAACATGCAAGAAGGCAGCTTTAGATGTGATGCAAATGTATCTATCCGTCCTAAAGGAGATTCTAAGCTTTATACTAGAGTAGAGATTAAGAATCTAAATTCCTTTAAATTTATCCAAAAAGCCATAGAATACGAGGTTGAGCGACAGATTGAAGCTTGGGAAGATGGTAAATATGAAGATGAAGTTGTGCAAGAGACAAGGCTTTTTGATACAAACAAAGGTACCACAAGATCTATGAGAGGCAAAGAAGAAGCAGCAGATTATCGCTATTTCCCAGATCCTGATTTATTGCCTGTTTTTATTGATGAAGAGCTAATGAATGAAGGCAAAAAGATCCCAGAAATGCCAGATGAAAAAAGAGCAAGATATGTAAAAGATTTTGGCATCAAAGAAGCTGATGCAATCGTACTTACAAGTGAGCTTGAAATGGCACTTTATTTTGAAGATATGCTAGAAAAAGGAGCAAGTGCTAAAGGATCTGTAACTTGGCTAACAACAGAGCTTTTAGGGAGGTTAAAGGGGGATAATACATTGCAGACTTGTGGGATAGATTCTGGCACTCTAGCAACTTTGGTCAAACGCATAGATGAAGGAAAAGTAAGTGGCAAAAGTGCTAAAGAAATCCTTGATATCTTAGTTGAGAAAAAAGGTGGAGATGTAGATAACCTAATAGATTCTATGGGCTTGGCACAAGTCAATGATGATGGAGCAATTTTAAGTGCTATAGAATCTGTGTTAAACGCAAATGAAGATAAGGTAGCAGAGTATAAAAGTGGCAAAGATAAACTTTTTGGATTTTTTGTAGGGCAAGTGATGAAAAACTCCAAAGGTGCAAATCCAGCAAGAGTAAATGAGTTATTAAAGGATAAGCTAAGATAGATTTGTAGTAATAAATGTTTTGTAGCAATCAAATTGATATATGAAATCATACATATGTCAAAATGTAGCTATAAGCGAGATTCTCACAGAGAAGATGAGAACAAAAACTAGAGCATTAGAATTAGATACTGATATTGTAATTTTTAATAAAAACAATCAAAAATCATCTAGAATGATAGGTAATCGTATGTTTTAACTACAAAATGAATAAATTTTAGTATTCTATAATTAGAATAGCATGTATTTTAATCGAGTGACAAGTGTTTATTGTATTAAAGTTTTAAAAACTGGAATAATTCATCGAGATTGTTATATTTTGGTTTGTACTATGCTCAAATGTAAATGATATAGTTAAAGCATAAAAGTGAAAACAGCACAATTAAAATGCAATCAAACATTAATAAAAACAGATATCAACCAACACTTAGAATATTACATAAAGATAAAGAACACAATTGAGCTTTAATAGTTATTGTCAAACAAAATAACTCTATACAATGACATAGTTTTTGTACTTATGATACTTTTATGTATAGCTTCATATATCAATAAACTTCTAGCATAATGCATAACATACAAGCATTATCAAGAGAATCCATATCTGCATTTGTAATACATATAACTTATAACCATGCTACAAAAATATTTGGAACAAAATTTATACTTCTGTCAAATAATGTAGATGTAAAAGCTGACTTCACAATACCTATGAATTCAAAATAATAAAAACAAGATATAGTACTTACTGTACCATACATATTTATGTAGCAAAATCAGGAAAATAATTTTTACATATTTTAATTGTCTATAATATTGGTTTAAATACAATTTCTGCTCGTAAATAAATATGGGAGAATCAAGTGTTTAAAAATATGAATATTGGTATGAAGCTAGTAACATCTGTTGCAGTTAGTATACTTGTTATGATTGTAATATTGGCATATATTATATCTCTTAAGATTGAAAGCAGTATAGATGCTAGCGTTAGAGTTACAATGCAAGAAGCAACTAATAGATATGCAAATTTTATACAAGGTTCATTAAATGAAACAATAGCTTTAACAAAGGCAGTATCTAGAACAATAAATTCTACAATAAAAGATAAGGGCAATATTAGCGTAAGTGAATTAGAAATTTTGCTTAAAAATAGTTTTGATGGCTCTGCTTATGCGGACTATGCTTTCTTTTCATTAAATGACAAAAATATTATATCTAGCTACAATATTGATAGTCGTTATTTGAGTGAGAGTGGAAATTTTGGTGTTATTTTGGTTGATAAGGATCTGATGAATGCAGGAGGTTTGGAAGTTTTGCAGTTTAAAGATAGCTTTAGACAATCACCTATAATATCTGAAATAGAAAAAAGTGCTAAAAATGGGGATTTAAACACTGTGTATGTTGGTGAACCAAATGAGCTTGATTTTGGCAATGGAAAATTTTTGGGGCTAAACATCGCTATGCCTATATTTGATAAAAATCAAAATTATATAGGTGTTGTCGGCTTTACATTTAATTTGATTGTTTTTGGAGATTTACTCCAAGATCCTTCTCTTGATTTGTATAAAGGTAATACTAGAGCATTAATTAGCGATTCTGGCATAATTACATTGCATTCTAATCCAAAGTTGATACTCAAACCTTATTCACAAGGCAGAACACATGAATCTGCAAGAATTATAGATGAAGCTGTTAAAAATAATAAGAATATTATTCTAGATAATTATGTATCAAGCGCTGGCATACAAGGCTTTGTTAGTATTTCATCTTTTGCGACTATAGGGAATTCAAGCAGATGGTCTATATTGCTTACTGCACCTAGTAAATCAGTATTTGAACCATTAAGGGAGGTTCAAACTACAATTGTTATTGTTTCCGCAGTTTTATTGGTGGTTATTTTATTTATGGTATATATGATTATAAATATGATTGTAGGCTCCAGAATCCCATTGCTGTTGAATTCGCTTGAGACATTCTTTAGATTCTTGAATCATGAAAAGGTAGATCCTAAGCCATTAAAAATAAGAGCAAATGACGAAATAGGTAAAATGGGCACAATGATTAATGGCAATGTAGAAAAAATAAAAGCATCTCTAATCCAAGATCAAAAAGCAATAGCTCAATCTGCAGAAACAGCAAAAGCAATAGAAAGTGGTGATCTAACAGCA
>NZ_JAQHXS010000017.1:0-5000 GCF_027859275.1 Helicobacter sp. WB40
CCACCAAATTCTTCGCCAAACTTTTTTATAGCTTCTCTTTGCTCCTTTGTGATTGAGTGAGATAGAATCTCTTCTGCACCTCTTAGATTTTGACTTGGCAGATTCCTTATAAACCCACCAATTGCAGTCTCATCAATTAGCTTTCCTACTCCTTGTAGGCTTTTTTGTATTAACTAAACAAACTATAACTAAATAATAACTCTAAAAATCATATTAATAAATCTAATTAGAAATTTACACAAATAAATTAGAATCTACCAACTAAAAGGATATATACTAAAAAAGATATAGTAAAAAGAATAATAGAATCTAAAAAAACTAGAGTGTTATATTTTTATAAATAACTACAAGATTTTAAAGCTAAAAGATATATAAACTATCAATGATATTAAACTTAGTAGCTATTCTAATTTATTACTTCACGCATATTAATTTAACCAAACACATATAAGATAATAAAAAATCTCTAAAAAGATTATTAGTAATATGCAACAAGAGTAATTTACACTTTGGCTCTAAAGATATAAAAGTGCTAAAGATAGTAAGAGAGTACTTCTAATTTATAATAAATAAAAACAGATTTTAAAAATAAAGCTATGCTAAAGAGTATCAAGCTATTAAATAACTAGGGTTACTTTAAAGTATATTTTATAAAAGATTAGAATGATATAACAATATTTTTTATACAAACACACTTTATATAAATGATTTTACTAAAGACTAAAACCATAAACATATAAAAACCAAATAAATTAAATTAAATAATATATGAAGAATATAAAAGAATAGTAGTAAATTCATCTCTTTGCACTCTAATCTCCGCACCGTCCTACTTTACCACTCCTGAAAGGAGCAGTATCATCAGCGAAGAAGAGCTTAACTTCTAGGTTCGGAATGGAGCTAGGTGGGACCTCTTCTCTATTAGCACGAAGATTAGAATGCAAATAAACCTATAACAACTACATATCTTACAAAGTTGAGTTATACACTCATTAAGGCAGTGGCTTATTATCAATTAAGCCAATCGGTCTATTAGTAGTAGTCAGCTAAACATATTACTATGCTTACACCCCTACCCTATCAAGCAGGTAGTCTTCCTGCGACCTTCAGGGAAAGTTAATCTTGGAGTTGGCTTCACGCTTAGATGCTTTCAGCGTTTATCACATCCATACGTAGCTACGCTGCGATGCCCATAGCAGGACAACAGCTACACCAGTGGTATGTCCATCCCGGTCCTCTCGTACTAGGGACAGATCTCCTCAACTTTCCTACGCCCACGGCAGATAGGGACCGAACTGTCTCACGACGTTCTGAACCCAGCTCGCGTACCGCTTTAAATGGCGAACAGCCATACCCTTGGGACCTGCTCCAGCCCCAGGATGCGATGAGCCGACATCGAGGTGCCAAACCTCCCCGTCGATGTGAGCTCTTGGGGGAGATCAGCCTGTTATCCCCGGGGTACCTTTTATCCTTTGAGCGATGACCCTTCCACACAGAATCACCGGATCACTATGACCGACTTTCGTCTCTGCTTGACTTGTTTGTCTTTCAGTCAGGCTGGCTTATGCCATTACACTCTACAAATGATTTCCAACCATTTTGAGCCAACCTTTGCAAGCCTCCGTTACTTTTTAGGAGGCGACCGCCCCAGTCAAACTACCCACCAGGCATTGTCCTGCTTATGGATAACATAAGCCAGTTAGCAGACAGAAACATTAAGGGTGGTATCTCAACGATGGCTCCATCTCTACCGGAGTAAAGATTTCAAAGCCTCCCACCTATGCTGCGCATAATGCTCCCATCGGCAGTGCCAAGCTGTAGTAAAGGTCCACGGGGTCTTTCCGTCTTGCCGCGGGTAGGAGGAATTTTCACCTCCACTACAATTTCACTGAATCACTCTTTGAGACAGCTCCCATCTCGTTACGCCATTCATGCAGGTCGGTATTTAACCGACAAGGAATTTCGCTACCTTAGGACCGTTATAGTTACGGCCGCCGTTTACTCGGGCTTCAATTCAAAGCTTCACATTGCTGCTGACTAATCCTCTTAACCTTCGAGCACCGGGCAGGCGTCACACCTTATACTTCCTCTTACGAGTTTGCAAAGTGCTGTGTTTTTGGTAAACAGTCGGGAGGGACTCTTTGCTGAGACCTACTTGCGTAGGCACACCTTATCGCGAACTTACGGTGCTAGTTTGCAGAGTTCCTTAAAGAGAGTTCTTTCACGCGCCTTAGAATACTCATCTCATCTACCTGTGTCGGTTTACGGTACGGGCAACATTAGCTAAACTTAGAGGCTTTTCTTGGCACGACGATCTTAACAATTCTCTTATCCATCCGAAGACTTCAAAGAGCCTGTCGGGTTTGGGATACGGGAGCGGATTTACCAATCTCCTAACTTGCACCCTTCGACTGACACTTCTATCCGTCAGCTTGTCTTGACCCTATGCGTCCCCCCATCGCACACTAATGTTGGTATAGGAATATTAACCTATTTTCCATCGACTACCCCTTTCGGACTTGTCTTAGGACCCGACTAACCCTACGATGACGAGCATAGCGTAGGAAACCTTAGATTTACGGCGAAGTGGATTCTCACCACTTTTATCGCTACTCATTCCTGCATGCTCACTTCATATCGCTCCAGCACTCCTTACCGGTATACCTTCGACGCAATATGAACGCTCTTCTACCACTGTGCATCAGCACAATCTACAACTTCGGTGTCTATCTTAGCCCCGTTATATTTTCTGCGCAAAATCACTAGACCAGTGAGCTGTTACGCTATCTTTAAAGGATGGCTGCTTCTAAGCCAACCTCCTGGTTGTCTGAGTAACTTCACATCATTTTCCACTTAGAATAGAACTTTGGGACCTTAGTTGGTAGTCTGGGTTGTTTCCCTCTTGACGATTGATTTTATCACCCACCGCCTGACTCCCAAGATACGGCAATAGGTATTCGTAGTTTGACAGGGGTTGGTACCGCGGTGAGCAGCCCTAGCCCAATCAGAGCTCTACCCCCTATTACTATCACTTGAGGCTATACCTAAATATATTTCGAAGAGAACCAGCTATCACTGAGTTTGATTGGCCTTTCACCCCTATCCACAGCTCATCCCAACCCGTTTCAATGGGTACGAGTTCAGTCCTCCGGTGGGTGTTACCCCACTTTCAACTTGGCCATGGATAGATCACTCAGCTTCGGGTCTGCAGCATCTGACTAATCGCCCTATTAAGACTCGCTTTCGCTACGGCTTCACATTAGTTTAACCTTGCCAGATACCACAACTCGCAGGATCATTATGCAAAAGGCAGTCCGTCACCCTGATACACCCCATAAAATTTTAAAATTTTATAGGGACCCCACTAATATTAGTTAATGGGATACACCACATAAAGTAAAACTTTATGGGATGTATCATAGGGCTCCGAATGATTGTAGGCAAATGGTTTCAGGTTCTATTTCACTCCGCTCACTGCGGTTCTTTTCACCTTTCCCTCACGGTACTGGTTCGCTATCGGTGTAGTAGTAGTATTTAGGGTTGGAGGGTGGTCCCCCCAGCTTCAGCCCGGATTTCACGTGTCCTGACCTACTCTGGATCCTGCTACCTAGAAATACTCTTTCATATACGGGGCTATCACCCTCTATGGCTATACTTTCCAGAATGTTCTATTAGAGTATTTCAGTGGATGTTGCAGTCCTCAACCCCAAGTGCAAGCACTTGGTTTGCCCTATTCCCCGTTCGCTCGCCGCTACTAAGAGAATCTCGTTTGATTTCTTTTCCTCTAGTTACTGAGATGTTTCACTTCACTAGGTTCGCTCCATTTAAGGTAATGTATCTCTCAATACATTGGGTTGCCCCATTCGGAAATCTATGGATCAAAGCATCTTGACAGCTCCCCATAGCTTATCGCAGTCTAGTACGTCCTTCATCGCCTCTACTACCCAAGGCATCCACCATTTGCCCTTTACAAGCTTAACTGACTTTATATTCTAACGCCACTGCCTTAATGAATGTATCATTAAAACAACTTTGGTTTTTATGCGTGATTGTAGTTAATACTATTATAGGCTTTAACAATGAATTTTCAAATAACACTTAGACTAAAGTCTAATGTGAAACTTATATAATCTATATAGATTTTAAATCTCACATTAGACTTTCTTTAATGTATATAGGACTGGTGGAGAATAGCGGGATCGAACCGCTGACCTCCTGCGTGCAAAGCAGGCGCTCTCCCAGCTGAGCTAATTCCCCTTATGGTGGGCTTAAGAGGACTTGAACCTCTGACCTCACCCTTATCAGGGGTGCGCTCTAACCACCTGAGCTATAAGCCCCTAAATATAGTTAAAAAATCTCTGAAAACTAAGCAGGTAAAAGAACTTGAATCAAATAAGTGAATATTTGATTATATCTCTTGAAAGGAGGTGATCCAACCGCAGGTTCACCTACGGTTACCTTGTTACGACTTCACCCCAGTCGCTGCATCCGCCGTGGGCGGTAGCCAGTTTGGCATTCCGACTTAAGGCGAATACAACTCCCATGGTGTGACGGGCGGTGAGTACAAGACCCGGGAACGTATTCACCGTGACATGGCTGATTCACGATTACTAGCGATTCCAGCTTCATGCTCTCGAGTTGCAGAGAGCAATCCGAACTGAGAGAAGTTTTTGAGATTTGCTCCACCTTGCGGTATTGCGTCTTTTTGTACTTCCCATTGTAGCACGTGTGTAGCCCTAGGCGTAAGGGCCATGATGACTTGACGTCATCCTCACCTTCCTCCTCCTTGCGAAGGCAGTCTCCTTAGAGTGCTCAACCGAATTGTTAGCAACTAAGGACGAGGGTTGCGCTCGTTGCGGGACTTAACCCAACATCTCACGACACGAGCTGACGACAGCCGTGCAGCACCTGTTTTCAAGCTCCCTAAAAGGGCACTCCGCTATCTCTAGCAGATTCTATCAATGTCAAGCCTAGGTAAGGTTCTTCGCGTATCTTCGAAT
>NZ_JAQHXS010000018.1:0-3916 GCF_027859275.1 Helicobacter sp. WB40
CTTTTTAACTACCGAGAATTATTCGGCAGTTCAAATTTTAAGAGAGGATGGATTTTTTAAAGATTTAAAAAAAGAGATTTTAAAAAACGACGAGATCGTTAAAGAGTTTAATATATATGCTAAAAAGCTTGAAAAAGAAGGAGATAAACAAGATGTAGAAGTTATGCAAATAACCGCACAAGACTACAAAGAAAAAGCACAAAAACTAAGAGAAGAATTAGCTACTTATCAAGTGCTTAGAGAATATAAGCCTTTAGCAGAGTTTGGCACAAACTATATAGAATTTATAGGAGATGGTAAAGGAGCAATAGAAAAATTGCTTATAGAATCTAAAGACTTTTTAGAGAGAAAAGAAGCAGGACTACTAAGCAGAAATGAGATAAAACAAGGTAAATATAAAGGTCAAGTAGCAAGTGCATTTTATAAAAAAGGCTTAGGGGATATTGATGTAGTTTGGGGAGATTCTAAAATGGGATTGCAACATATTTTAGAGAGAAGAACAGATGAATTTATAAAGCAAGGATTCTCTAAAGAAGAGGCAGAGAAAAAGGCAGAAGAGTTTGTAAAAGAGATACCACAAATTATAGAAAAAGGGGAGGTAGAAAAAGGTAAAAATAGAGCTTTTATTGACACGCATGACAATAGAGTTTTAATAGCCCTTGATTATAATGGGGAAGATAGAAAGTGGATTGTAACTGCATATAGGTTTGATACCGCCCCTAGTCCAGCCGATCCGCACCAAACCAAGCATAATATTAGCACTTCAAGCGTGAGTCGTGCTAATGGCGATAATGGAAATTATAGCACGAAAGAACTAAAATCAGCACAAAAACCACAAACAATAAGCATAAACACTAATGAAACTAAAATAAAAAACTTAGAATCTAAACAGGCACAATTTAAAAGCCCTAAAGCAAAAGAGGGAATACAAAAATTTATAGATAAAGTAAAAAGAAAAGATAATGTAGGAATAGATAAGTCTCCTCATTCTGATTCTCTACCAAGTAATGAGATTACTAAGAGTGATGGGACTAATCTACACCCTAACGACTTAGCCAATTATAACACAAGCAAAACAAAAAGCAAAAACAATACAACAAATACTAAAACAAATTTGCAAGAGAACAAAGAGAACTTAAAAGCAAGATTAGAAAATGCAACCCAAAAAACCAGCCTAGATATTACAACCCTTAATGAAAGTTTGCAAAAAGCTTACAAGGAATTTAAAGAAACTAACAAAGACCCTTATAATGATGTATTGTTTGATAAAGTCTTACAAGTAGCAAATACTTTAGGTGTTAGATATTGGAAGCAAATAAATCCAACTAAAAAGGCAGGAAGTTATACCTACTTCCTCAATCGTGCAATGATTGATAAGAAACTTAATATCTATAATCCAAAAGAAATACCAAATGTAATATTGCATGAGTTAATCCACTCTGTAAGTTCAAGGGCAATACATGCGTATGAAAGTGGCTCAAAACACTTATTGACTAAACCACAAATACAAGCCATAGAAGAACTAAAAAATATCTATAAAACTATAACAGAAAAACACCCCAAAAAGATATTTAAAGATTATAGTGAAGATATGTTTGAAAATGCCACAAAAAATAAAGAAGAGGGGCGATTGTATGGGCTTTACAATGCACAAGAATTTCTAGCAGAATTATCAAGTAAAGATTTTAGAAACTTTTTAAAAGAGCAAAACCTCTTTAGTAAGATAATTAATGCACTTGCTAGAATCTTTTCTTACACTAAAGAGGCATTAGGATTAAGCAAACAAGAAGCAAAAGACGCCTTAGAAGAAACAGAAGACATATTGCATAAAATTATGGATAATTATAATAGCGACTTTACTGCCAAATATGAGGAGATTTACAATCAAGCAAATATCCTAGATGTAGAAAATACAAAAGCCTTACAAGACTTCTTAAAAGAGAACAAAAAGGAATACAACCAATACCTAAAAGATAACATAATGGGTAAAAAGTATTTACAACAAAAACTCTCTATGAATGATTTATATACTCACAAAAAAATATATGAGTTAAACAAAAAGTGGTTTTTTGAAAGAGATGGGATAAAAAGCCAAGAAGAGTATTTTTTAAAGGAATTAAAAGAGGCAAATATACCACTAGAAGCAAAGGACACACCAATAGGCAAGGAATTTTTTAAGATTATAGAAACTCCAAAAATATCCTATACAATAGCCTCAAAAGATAACCAAGATTTAATTATTTTGGAAGGCTTAGCACCTATTATAAGAAGTCAAGTAGTCTATGACATCGACGAAGTTACAAAAGATATAATTATGAGTAATTTAGAAAAAATCGCAAAGAGTGAAAACCTACATTATAGAGGAAGGAAAACAAATGCATTTTTTGCTAATAAGTGGAGTGAGCTATTTTTGGAGAATCTCACAAGAGGAGATAATGCAAAAGCTTTAGAAAATGCGTTTTTAAATAATGATAAAATAAATGAGAACGCTTTAAAAGCACAAGCGGTTAAGCTACCAAAGGAATTAAAAGAAATAGAATTTATAAGAAGTGCAAAAAAAGATAACAAAGGTTATTTTGTAGATACGCCAATAGGCAGGGTTGATTTTAAAAATATTCTAAAAACCTATAGACATCTTTACGAAAATACTTATATGCAAGATAGAAGGGAACTAAGTGGTGCTTTTATGGAAACGCTTAAGAACCCACTTTTTGTAGTGAGGCAAAAATATCCGCTAAATTCCATAGCCTTAACCCAAGCTAAGCACTCACAAATAACGCCTAGCCCTTCCTCGCATAAAAAGAACACCAAATCTTTAAATGGAGAAGTTAAAACCAAAGATATTATACAAGATTCCTATGTGTTTTACAAACCTTTTGTAAATAAAAATGGTCTTGTGTCTTTAGCTAGTTTTGCAATTTCTCAAAATGGAGAGCTTTTACATAAAACTTTTTATGATATTAAAACTCTATCAAAGCTAAAGAGGCTCATAAAGGGAAATGATGAGGATTTGTTGTATTTTAAGAATGAGAAAGAGAATAAAGGCGTGGATTTAAAGCAAAGCAAGGAGTTAGAGGAAGCGTTTTTGGATTCTAGTGGGAGAGTGGATTTAAGTAAATTCCAAGCACAAAAGTTGCCAAAGGCGAATTTTAAAAATATTAAGCAATTCCAAGATTTATTTTTAAATAAAGAAGGAAAGTATGGAGTTTTAAAAACTCCATACAAGGATATAAAAATAAATATCCCTTATGCTTATAAACATTTTTATAAAAATACAAACAATGTAAATAGAAATTTTATGAAAGGAACTTTTTTTGATGTATTGCAACAACCAATGATAATAGCAGAAAAAGAAAACGACATTGGAGCGAGTGTTTATTTTTATAAGATTTATGAATATCAAAATAATAAGATAGGAATTTTTGGAATAGGAGTTAATGAAAATGGAGAAATAAATTATAAAACTCTTTATGCAGATAAAAAGAAAAATAGAATTAAAGAGATTATTAAACTAGATGAGAACTCTATCAAATATATGGATAAAAAGCTACTAGCTAATGCCAACTATGACACACACTAAAACTATTTGCCAACCACAAGCCCATTACATAGTATTTGGTTATGCTTGTTGGCGAGGTAGCTTGGAGCATTATAACATAAAAACTTAAAGGAATAAAAATGGAAGATGAGAGTGATTTGCCTCCACTAAGTTTAGGGGAAAAAATATTTGGTGCAATTTGCTGGATTTTAATAGCTATTTTAATTATTATAAGTTTATAAGTGGTGGAACTACAATAAATTTTTATTTTTATAAATTTTAAGCAAAAAGTTACTGATTGTAAATTAGAATCATACTAAGGTTATAAGGAGTTTTCAAATGAGTTTTAAAAAGGCAATATTATCTGTTTCTGTCTTT
>NZ_JAQHXS010000019.1:0-3540 GCF_027859275.1 Helicobacter sp. WB40
GAGGAGGAAAAGGAGCTATTTAAGAGTGAAGATATTCTTATAAAGAGGGCGTGGGATAGAATCTTTAGCACAGATAGGGAGAGGTTTGAGGATTTTAAAGAATTACGCTATGCAAAAGAGCATATAGCAAAAGAAGCAGAAAGAGAGATAAACACTCTAGCCCAATTCCACGAAGGCAAAAGCATAAGAGGTATCCTAAATAGTGAGCAAAGAGATAAATACTTAGATGATGTAGCCTCGCTTGTTAGTAAGTTTGGCTTTAGCGGTGCTGGAGTTAGCAAAGATGGGGATTTATATCTACTAAAAGATGATAAGCAATATCGTGTAAATGATGGGTTTTTTGATAATTTTTGGGATATTTTATATAACGCAAAAGGTGAGTTAGCAGGGGGGATTTTAGGAAGTATAGAAGGCTTTAAAAGAGGTAAGAGTGTAAAAGGAAAAGTGCTAGGAAGTATCATAGGAGGTGCGTTAGGTAGTGCAACAGGAGCAGGGGCGGATATAATTGCAGCTAATGCTTATTTAGATAGAGAAAATACAGCAAGAGACATAATAGGTCATAGTGTAGAGGCAGGATTACTTAGTGCAGTTGGTGATGGAGTTATCTTAGGAGTTAGCAAATATGGCAAAGATGGGCTAAAAAAGACTATACAAGGAGTAGGAAAGCTAATTGATGAGACTGCAATTGGTGGGTTTATAAGAAATCTACCAACACAAAATCTAAGAGGAGCAGAAGAGATTCTATCTCACTCAATCACAAAGGAGCAAAGAGAAGCTATAAAAAAGTTTGGCGAAGAATTTGGTGGGAGCTTAAAAAGAGGAGATGGGAATTTAGATAGCTTAATAAATGCAACAAACAATCTACCACCACTATTTCAAAGCACTGCAGGGAAGATTTTAGAATCTCTAAATAAACCAACGCTAAAAGATAGACAACTTGAACTACTAGATCTAATAAGAGCTGATAAAAGTGGTAATACTCTAGCATTCCTTTTAGAGAGTGCAAATACAAGCCCCGAAATTCAAAATAATCTAAAGAGTATCCTAAATGCTACAACACAAAACTTCAAGCGTGAGCTAGAAAAGCTAAATATCTCACCAAATGCAATAAGCCAAGTCTTCAAAGAAATGGATAGAGAAAACAAAGAAGGCTATAATGAAGCAATAAATATAGTGCTTAAAGATTTATATGAAGATTCTAAAGTAGTGCTAGATAGGAGAGCTTATGATAACTTTAGAAAAGGACTTGATAGACAAGGTATAACAAGCGAGGAATCTTATAGTTTTTTAAACTATTTAGAGAATGTGCTTTATAGAACACAAGGCATTGGATTTAATGAACTAGATAATGCAAGAAAGATTCTAAATAGCTATTACAAAGAGGCAAAGGACCCAAACTTTAAAGACTATATAAAAACACATATACAAGGATTTCTAAGAGATGACATAAATAATGGAATTGACAGAATCTTTAAATCTAACCCACAAACATACCTACAAGCAACACAACTATATCAAACAGCACTAAGTGATTATGCAACAATAAAAGAAATACTAAAGCTAAAAGAGATAAAAAGAGCACAAGATGCGTCTAAAAGTATAGAAGATTCAAATAGTGCTTTAATGTCATATCTCAAAGGGCAGGGCGATGAGATAGATAATATCACAAAAATTAAAGAAGCAACAAGAGGAAATGCAGAACTAGAGCTAGGATTAATAAATAATCTAATTCAAAAAAGTCTAATAAGCGATGAGGGCTTTGAAGTGTTTAACTCAAGCTACTTTAAAGAGCAAATAAAGGGCTTAGAATCCCTCTTTACTTCTAAAGAGGCAAAAGAGCTTTTAGAGTTAATAGATGGTTTTAACACACTCTTTGTAAATGACGGAAAAATTGCTTTAGCATTAAAACCTGCAAACACACAAAAAGAAGGCTATGGACTAGCTACAAGCATAAGTGGAGCTATAAATCAAAAGGCAGTGAAAATAATCTTTGAAGGACTTCTTAGAAATCTCCCAAAGCTTGGTATTCCACTAACTCCAATTAAGTTTAATTCATTTAACGAAAAGATTCAAGGTGCAGCACTAAGGTATCACATAAGTAGAGCTCTAAAAGATTCTATAAACATACAAGACTTTAAAAAAACACTAGAGACAAGAGCTACAAAGACAAAGTTTAACACCAAAACACAAGAGCTATTGCAAACCTTCTTAAATGATATTGATACAGGATATAAAGTAGGAATAGAGGCTTTAGAAAGCGAGAAAAATAGGCTAGAGGGGAAGAGTAGTTTAAATAAAAAGAGGCAAGAGACGCTTTTAGAATTAAAGCAACTAAGAGGGCAAAACATAATCAATAAAAGCGATGGAACAAAAGCAATATTGACAGCAAAAAGTATCAAAGAAATGCTTAGTTCTAAAGCAATAAATCAAAGCATTAAAAATGGGTTTGATGAGAAAACACATATAGAAGCGGTTAGAAATATAGTAAATCTTTTTAGAGAAGCGAAATTTAAAGAAACTCAAAAGCCACGACACCCAAAAGAACATGTAAAAGAGTATAGCATCTATGAAGCTCCATTTTTGAATGCAAATGCAATTATAAGTGTGCAATCAAGGAAATTTAGCGATTCTGTGTTGTATTTTTTGAAGCTAGAAGAGTTGCAACCAAGCGACATCTCTTGGGGCGTCCAAACAAGCAAGTCGCATGGTTTAAAATCTGTGGTGGATACCGAGCTTGACACCCAAACACTCCCGAGCACAAATTCTAATACTAATTCTACCACATTTCCTAAAGAATGGGATAGCTACAACGCAAAAGAGAAAATGGCTTTTTTAAAAGAGAAACAAAAGAGTAGGTTAGATACAAAAGCAATGGAGATTAGTGATATTTTATTTACAGATAAAAAAGGCAATGAAAAGATTCTAAGTAAAGAGATACAACAAAAATGGCTAGAAACTTTTAATCTAAAAAGCATTGATGAAGCCTATATCCCAAAGCATAATAAAGAGATAAAAGAGGCACTAGGAGGCAAAGAGATAAGATTGCAGTTGGGAAGCCTTAAAAAGCTAGTCTCACAAAATAGAGAGCAATACATACCACAAATAAAAGAAGTGCTAGATAACCCAGAAGCAATCATTAGAGATAAAGCAGGAGAATATTTATTAATAAAACATTTAAAAGATGGCGATTATTTTGTCAATGTAAGTTTTGATAATGGCGAATATTTAGTAAGTATCTCAAATGGGTTTAAAGAAACCAATAATTTAAAAAATAAGCTAGAAAATGGGGGTGAAATAATCTATCAATCGCCAAACGCCAATTCTATCTTGCAAACGCTTTTACAGACTTCGCTATATTCAGCCAACACGATTGACAATATTAATTCTACCATATTTCCTACAAATTGGAATACTCTAAGTGCTAAAGAGAAAATAGCTTTCTTAAAAGAGAAACAGAAAATTAAAAAGGAAGCAGAGGAGAAAAGGATACAAGATGAATTTATAAAGAGGAGCAAAGAGCAAACAGAAAAAATAGCAAAA